>JAJDOH010000164.1 GCA_022340265.1 Deltaproteobacteria bacterium
GACATGCTTCCCAAAAGCAAGGTGGGAAAACTCCTTCGCCGCGAGGTGCGAAGCGAGGAGGCGAGACGGAAGGAAGGATAAGGGGGAATCTTAAAACAATAGCGCCGATTCCAACCGGGTTACGGGTGGGAAACGACGCTATTTTTTTGCGGATCAACGGGTGCGTCTGTTAGTCAAACACGAATTCCTTCTCCTTGATTTTGGCATGTGCCGCCGCCAGTCTGGCAATGGGGACCCTCGGGGGTGAGCAGGAGACATAGGTCATCTTGATGTGGTGACAGAACCGGATCGATTCAGGATGTCCACCCTGCTCGCCGCAAATGCCCACGGTCATGCCGGGCCGCGTTTTTCGGGCCCATTTGACCGTCAACTTCATGAGCCGACCCACGCCTTTGATGTCCAAGACTTCAAAGGGGTTGTTTTGAAGGATACACAGCTCTTCGTAGAGGGGCAGGAATTTGTTTTCAGCGTCTTCCCTGGAAAAGGAGAAGGTCGCTTGTGTCAGGTCGTTGGTGCCGAAGGACATGAATTCGGCCAGTTCAGCGATTCGGCCCGCGCGCATGCAGGCCCGGACCACCTCCACCATGGTGCCGAACTCAAGGGGGATGGCAAGGCCGAATTTCTTTTCGATATCCTTTTTGATATCCGTTACATAACCGTGAACCCATTTGAGTTCCTGCAGGGTGCACACCTGAGGAATCATGATTTCCGGTTTCACTCGGCCTCCCTCTCGAATCACCTCGGCAGCGGCCTCAAGAACTGCCCGGATCTGCATGGCATAGATTTCCGGATAGGTGATCCCCAGCCTCACACCCCGGTGCCCCAGCATGGGGTTGATCTCGGTCAGATCTTTTACTTTTTTAAGCATCCGTTCCTTGTCTTCAATCATGGGGCCTTCCAGGTGTTTGGATTTCAATTCCTCAAGTCCCTGCAGCATGGCTTCCAGGTTGGCGGCGTAACGGCCGTGAAGTTCCGGATCAATCAGCTTGAGGGTATCCGGCAGGTCTACCATGCCGTCGATGGTCTGCTTGAGTTCCCTTAGTTTTTCAATTTCGCTGATGAGCTCATCCGCCGAGGGGAGAAATTCGTGAATGGGGGGATCCAGCAGGCGCACGGTCACAGGGTATCCGTCCATGAGGCGAAAGATTTCCTTGAAGTCATCCCGCTGAAAGGGGAGAAGCCTGTCAAGTGCCGATTGACGGTCTTCTTTGTTTTCCGCCAGGATCATCTCCTGGACCACCGGGAGTCTTTCCTGCTGATTGAACATTCTCTCAGTTCGACAAAGACCGATGCCCACGGCCCTGTACTTCCTGGCTTTACTGACGGTATCCGGGGTATCGGCGTTGGCCATGACTTTCAGTTCCGCGATTTCGTCCGCCCATTCCAGCAATATGAGAAGGTCTTCCACAAATTCCGGTTCAATGGTGGGAACAGTGCCGCTGTAAACGTTGCCGGTGGTGCCATCGATGGTAATCGTATCTCCTTCCCGCATTGTCATGCCACCGATGGTTGCTTCGCGGGCCACATCGTCGATGACGATGGCCTCGCAGCCCGATACGCATGGTTTGCCCATGCTGCGGGCCACAACGGCGGCATGAGACGTCTTTCCACCGCGGCTGGTCAGAATTCCCTGGGCCGCAAAAAAACCGTGAATGTCTTCCGGCTTGGTCTCCACCCTTACCAGGATCACTTTTTCACCCAGTTTCGCCTTGCTTTCCGCACGGTCCGCGTCGAAAACCATTCTACCCGATGCGGCACCGGGTGACGCGGGGAGCCCCTGAGCCAGCACGTTCGCCTTGGCCTCGGGGTCGAGGCGCGGATGAAGGAGCTGTTCCAGCATGTCCGGCTGAATGCGTAAAAGGGCTTCTTCTTCGGAAATGAGGCCCTCATTCACCATGTCGATGGAGGTTTTAATGAGAGCGGCGGCGTTCATTTTGGCATTACGGGTCTGCAGACAGTAGAGCTTCCGGTTTTCAATGGTGAATTCCAGGTCCTGGACCTCACGGTAGTGGCTTTCGAGAGTATGCCGCAATTCCATCAATTCGGGGTAAACGTCCGGCATGTCCTGCCGCAATTTGCGAATGGGTTGCGGCGTGCGGATGCCGGCCACCACGTCTTCCCCTTGGGCGTTGATCATGTATTCTCCGAAGAAGCGGTTTTCTCCGTTGGCAGGATCCCTGGTAAAGGCGACACCCGTCGCGCTGTCATCGCCCATGTTGCCGAATACCATGGTGCAGATGTTGACCGCCGTGCCGTTGGCCATCTCTTTGGTGATCTTGAACTCGCGCCGGTAGTCGATGGCCCGTTTTCCCATCCAGGAGCCGAATACCGCTTCAACGGCCATGTTGAGCTGTTCGTAGGGGTCCTGGGGAAAGGGCTTGCCGGTCTTTTTCTCCACCGCATCCAGAAACCCCTCGCAGGCCTTTTTAAGGGCTTTCGCATCCAGGTTTACATCTTCCTTTGCGTTGTTTTCCTTCTTGATTTTGTCGAAGATGAGATTGAAGTCTTCGTCCCTTATCCCGAGGGCGATGTTTCCGAAGAGTTGGATCAGTCTTCGGTACAGATCATAAACAAACCGCTCGTTCTTGGAGGTTTTAATCAGGCCTTTGACGGAGGTATCATTGAGCCCCAGGTTCAAAATGGTATCCATCATGCCCGGCATGCTCATGGCGGCACCGGATCGAACGGAAACCAGCAGCGGATTGGCGGCGTCACCGAATTTCTTACCGGTCTCTTTTTCAAGGGCCACCATGGCGGCTTTGATCTCTTCGGACAACTCCTTGGTGAGACCGGATTTCTTCTGTTCCAGATGATCCAGGCATGCTTCGGTGGTGATAACGAAACCGGGCGGCACGGGGAGGCCGATCTGGGTCATTTCGCAGAGGTTCGCCCCCTTGCCGCCAAGGAGTTCCTTGTTCTTTCCGTCTCCTTCTTGAAAGGAGTACACAAATTTCTTTTTTTTCATCTTCATTTCCTTTCCTGTTCTTTCTTCCTGATATATTCAAATAAATAACTGAAACCGAGCAGTGCGGCTCCCAAACCGGCGATCTTGGCCAAGGACGCATCCTGAAAAAAAAATTTGGCAATAAAAAAAGCAAAAACGGCGGAAAGAGCCGCGCGAAAAATGAGTTTATAGAAACTGTTCATGATGGTATCAGGCGCCTCCTCTGCTTAAAACCGAAGAATAATGCAAGGCCTCTCTTCCTTTTCCTAAACACTTTCCGGAGTTGGTTGCCCTGTTGTAAAAGAGACAGTTACGGATGAGTGCTGAAGTCGTTTAGGGTTTTTTAAATGGAATGATGGTCCCCTGTTTGGGTGAGGGCATGATCGGCCTTTCTTTTTTGGCAGGTGGTTTTTCTGTTTTCGCAAGAACAGCCTTCTTCACTTCCTCCAGCCGCATGGGTTTACCCCCCATGGTGAATTCTTCTCCGTTGATATAAACATCTTTCAAAATCCATGTGACAATCTGGGTGGGAATGGTGAGAAGTAAAAGGGTAATGTGGTACCAGTCCCTTTTAATGTCCGGTCTGATATCCTCTACACGGGCAAAAGTCATTGGGTTGTTTTCATGATAAATTAAAACCACATCGCCTTCCTGGGCCATTGGATGTTCCTCTAGTCGCTATTTTAAGCCGGTAACCTGATTCCGTTTATAGCTTTATGGCCGGAGCATAACAGAAATAATAGGTTTACTCAATAGGATTTGATGCCTCAGGATTTTGCAACCACCGCACCCTTAATCGGTGGTGTCGAGCGCGGAACCCGGGTTGGTCCTCAGTTTTTCAACTTTGGCATCAAAACTGCCGCCGAGATCAACCCCCATCTGTTTTGCGCGCTTTTTGGCGTGCAGGCCGATATTTCGCGTGTCTTTCATGAATGAATCGCTTTGTCTGGCCGAAGGATCATAACCGTCAATGCGGTCGTTTTCCGATTGGTGGTACGCGACCCTTGAAACCAGCCGCTTTAATCGCGTTGTTCCGCATTCTGGGCAGACGAGGGTTTCAGTTTCTTCCGCTTTCATGATGAGCTGTTGGAACTGGTGTTCACAGCTTAGGCATTCATATTCAAAAATTGGCATAACCAACTGCGCCTCTCTTTAAAATCTATTTTGTTACATACAGACCCGTCTGACTTGGGAGAAGTCCGTCAATCCCAGACAGACTTTTCGAATTCCCTCCTGCATGAGGGTCGCCATGCCGTCCTTTACAGCCTGCTGCTTCAGCTCTTTTACCTTTGAACGGTTCTGAATCATATGTTTAATGTCTTCGGTTCCCACCAGGAGTTCATGAATGGCCGTTCTTCCCGAATATCCGGTATGACCGCATCTGGGGCATCCTCTTGCTCTGTAAAGGACAAAATCATTGTTGTGGGAAAATCCAAGCCTGTCAAAATCACCATCATAGGCCCGCACCAGCCCGTCAAATTCCTTTTTTGCGGGATGATAGGGTTCCTTGCACGCCTTGCAAAGGGTGCGGACCAGACGTTGGGCAAGCACTCCCAGCAGGGCATCGGCGAAGTTGAATGGATCCATCCCCATATCCAGCAGTCGGGTGATGGTCTCCGGTGCGCTGTTGGTATGAAGGGTGCTTAGGACCAGGTGACCGGTAAGTGACGCTTCAATGCCCATGGATACGGTTTCCTCGTCGCGCATTTCCCCCACCATGATGACATCCGGATCAGCCCTCAGGAAAGCTCGCATGGCGCTCGCAAAATTGAATCCGATCTTGGGAATCACCTGAACCTGGCGAAGACCTTCCTGCGTGATCTCCACGGGATCTTCTGCGGTCCAGATCTTGGTTTCGGGTTTATTGATGTGGGCCATAACCGCATGCAGGGTGGTTGTTTTGCCGCTTCCCGTAGGTCCCACCACCAGCACGATGCCGTATGGTTGGGAAATCATTTCGGTGAATGCCTTGAGGGCCCAGTCGCTCATGCCCATCTGGTCCAGGGCCATGGGTTTTCCGGCCGGCAGCAACCTCAACACCACATCTTCGTTGTTTCCGGCGGTCGGAATGGTGGCCACACGCAGTTCAATGTCCAATGGCGCGAATTTCTTGAATTTAATCTTGCCGTCCTGTGGTTTTCGCCGCTCCGAGATGTCCAGATCACTCATGATTTTAAGGCGGGATACAATGGCTCTTTTAAAGGTATAGGGAATGGTTTGGTATACCTGGCACGCTCCGTCGATCCGGAAGCGGATCACGGTATTGTTCTTGCCGGGCCGGGGCTCCACATGAATGTCGGAAGCCTTTCGCGCGTAGGCATCGATGATGGTTTTGTTGATCAATTGAACAATGGCCCGGTCGTCTTGGGCAACGCTATCACTTTCCTCAGGTTCATCTTCATCATCAGTTTTCAATTGTCCCAGAATCTCTTCAATGCTGCCCGCGTCCGGAATGGCATCCTTGCTGCTTCCCACAAAGAAGTGATCAATCATCCTGAAAATATCTTCACGGGTTGATACGCAGTATTCCAGGTTCCTTTTCTTTATGACCCGTTTGATGACATCCCTTGCGGGCAGATAGTCCGGGTTTTCCATGGCCACGGCAATATTTTCGCCTTCGTCGCTGACGGGAATGAAAACATGGGTTTTGAAAAAACCGGGCTTCAAATCTCCAAGCAGTTCCCCTGGGATGGTCATGTTGTCGTCATATGGGATGAAACGGGTATTGTAGTGTTGCGATAATGAATCGGCGATAAGATCCTTTGAAATCCCGAAGTCAGACATCAGGATCGCCTCAGGACTCTTACCGGTTTTTCTGGCACGTGCAAAAGCTTCGTTAATGTCTTCTTGATTTAAAATGGCCTCGGAGATAATCAAATGAAATTTTGAGGATCTTGTGTTTTGGGCCACTTTCTGATTCTTGAAAATGGCGATGCCCAGGACCTTGGCGATGTCGAGCACGGCAGCCTGGTCCACCTGATTGAAACAATCACCGGTTTTTTTGTTGATCAACTGAATGATACCGAGCAGGTAACGGTCGTAAACCACCGGCACCACCAGCGTTTGCTTTGTGCAGTAACCGGTCTTTTCATCCCAGGTGACATCAAATATCAGGCCGGGATCAATGCAGCGTAACGCATCGTTGTCACGAACATCCTTGATGTTTAGAAGTTTACCGGTGGCTGCGCAATAACCCGCCAGGCTTTTCTTGTTGATGAGCACGCGAATTTCCATGGGTTCATTGCCGGTCTTAATCTTTGAATAGATCTCTTTTTTGGCGGTATCAACCACGTAAATGGTCAGTCGATCCGCATCAAAAAAATCGAGCAGATCGCCGTGCAGTTTCAGCAAAATCTCATTGGTATCTCTGGCCGAATGAATTTTGTTGGTGATCTCATTAAGGCTTTTCTGGTATTCAAGCTGCTTTTTCAAGGTTATTTTCTCTGTGACCATATTTAGAAAATCCTTTAAGTGCTCACTAATTTATAAGTTAAGTATAGTAAGCCGACCGCAGAGTCAAGAACAAAGAAATGAATAACCATTGCGAAATCGTTGCTCATCCATTATAAATGCGACCAATGCAGATGTTTTTTGCAAAAAGTGTGAACGAGGAAGAAAAATGTTGATTGACAGCCATTGTCATCTGGATATGAAGGACTTCGACAAAGACAGGGAAACGGTCATTGAAAGAGCGCGAAGGGACGGCATCGGCCATATGGTTTCCATCGGGATCGATCTCAAGAGTTCCCGGTTTGCTTTAGCACTGGCCCGAAAATACGATTTCATTTACGCAACGGTCGGGTGCCATCCCCATGATGCCGATGCATGCAGCTTCCGGGATCTCCAGGAACTGATCGCCTTGGCCGGCGAGCAGGAAGTGGTGGCCTGGGGTGAGATTGGCCTTGATTACTATCGGAATTATTCCGGGAAGGAAAACCAGCGAAGCATTTTTCAAAGGCAGCTTGAACTGGCCCATAATGCGGAACTTCCTGTTATCATTCATGATCGGGATGCCCATGAAGAGGTATACGCTATCCTTGAGAAGATGGGAAAAGGAGAAAGAAAAGGTATTATCCATTGCTTTTCCGGGGACAGGGAATTGGCTGAGGCGTTTATTGCGTTGGGATATTATATATCCATTCCGGGCACCGTCACCTACAAGAATGCCGTTCAAATAAAAGAAGTGGCCGCTACGATCCCGCTGGATCGCATGCTGGTGGAAACCGATGCGCCTTTTCTGGCCCCCGTTCCCGGAAGGGGAAAGAGGAACGAGCCCGCCTTCGTGGTCCATACGGCCCGTGAAATAGCGAAATTGCGGGATATTCCTTTCGAAACCGTTGCTGAACAGACCACTCAGAATGCCGGCAGAATTTTCGGTATTTCTCTCTAAAATGGCCATTTTCCCCATTGATGAAAAACATCTCCTGACGCTGGCAAGTGCTTCACCCAGGCGAAGACAACTGCTGGCACAGGTTCATGTTCCGTTCCGGGTGGTTGCGAGCTGCATTTGCGAAGAAAGCGAGTCAGGAAGCCCGGAAGACTTTTGTCAAAAGCTGGCTCTTTTAAAGGCGGAAGAAGTGGCCTCCCGCGAAAAGGATTCCTGGATCCTGGGGGCGGACACCATTGTCGTGATCGGGGAAAAGGTACTGGGAAAGCCGGAAAACCAAGGTGATGCCAGAAAGATGCTTTCCCTTTTGAGCGGAAGGGAGCACCGGGTCATCACGGGTTTTGGTGTGCTTGATCCATCGGGAAAAACCGTTCACGCCGAATCGGTGAGCACGCAGGTTCGGTTCAAACCCCTGAGTGAAGAGGAACTCTCAGGTTATATCAAAACGAGCGAGCCTTTTGGAAAAGCGGGCGCCTACGCCATTCAGGGGGTAGGATCGTTCATGGTGGAATCCATTTCCGGTTCATACACCAACGTGGTGGGCCTTCCCGTTTGTGCGCTGATCAAGGCTCTTTTAAAATGTGGTGCCCTCCGATCTTTTCCATTCAAACGTTAACGTTGTAACCGATTTCAATCTGCCGTCTCTATATCCTGCAAACAGTCAATGAACGATGCCCTCTTTAGAAAGAGCGGATGGAATGACGGGCGTCATCAGCGGATGAGAGGATAAGGCAGATGGAAGGAAAAATTTCAAGAAGATCATTTATTAAAGGCAGCCTGGCGGCTGCCGGGGCGGCGGTGGCATCATCTTTGCCCATGCCCGAGGCTGTTAAAGCGTCTTCGGTGGAGGAGTTGGCCACCCTGATTGATGTTCGAAAATGTATCGGTTGTGAAGCCTGCGTGGAAGCCTGCAGGGAAGTCAACGCACCGAAGTTTCCGAAGCCCAAAAAACCCTTTCCCAAAATGTATCCGAACCGGGTGAAAGCCTCCGACTGGTCCGACAAACAAGATGTAATGGATCGTTTGACCCCCTATAACTGGGTGTATATTCAGGAAGCGACGGTCAATGTAAACGGCAAGGAGGAGACATTTACGCTCCCACGGCGGTGTATGCACTGTCAGAACCCTCCCTGCGCGGATCTTTGCCCCTGGGGGGCGGCCAGTAAACAGGAAAACGGTATTACGCGGATCAATTCCGATTACTGTCTCGGGGGGTCCAAATGCAAAAAAGTTTGTCCCTGGCATATTCCCCAACGGCAGACCGGGGTCGGCTTGTATCTGGACCTGATGCCGTCCTTTGCGGGAAACGGTGTCATGTACAAATGTGATCGGTGCTACAATCGCATTGCCGACGGAAAACTCCCCGCCTGTATCGATGCGTGCCCGGAAAATGTCCAGAAGATCGGTCCCAGGGATGCCATTATAAAAGAAGCCCACGCCATTCAAAAGGAGATTGGTGGGTATATTTACGGGGAAAAGGAAAACGGCGGTACCAATACCATCTATGTTTCTCCTGTTCCTTTTGAAGAAATGAATAAAGGTATTGAAAAAGGACCGGGAAAACCGAATTTAAAACCGGCCAAAAATTCCATGGCGCAGGCCGACAATCTGGCCAAAGCCATGGTGATTGCTCCCATTGCCGGGGTGGCGGCTGCCGCGGCAAAATTTTTCGTGGGCGCAAAGAAGGTTATGGGATCGGAGGATAAGTAAGTTATGACAAGATCAAATGAAACCAGAAGGACATTGGGAAACCGGGCGGTAAAGCGTGTGTTTATTCCGACTGTGGCGGTTATGGCGTTTACGGGTTTTGGCCAAATGCCGATCTTTAAACGATACTATATCTCCGATATTCCGGGAATGGCCTGGTCCGCCGATTTTTACGTCACGCATTTTCTCCATTACATAGGGGCGGCAGTATTGCTGGCCCTTTTCGCCTATTTTATCATGGATTATGTTTTAAGCGGCAGAAAGCGGTTCCAGTTGACACCGTCGGCTTATCTGCGGATTATATTTTTGGCGGGCATCGTTGCCACGGGTATCTTTCGGGTCTTCAAGAATATGCCAGATGTCGTATTTTCCCCTGTGTTTACGGTGTTTATCGATATTTCTCATCTGTGGTTCGCCATGGCCTACCTGTTTGTCGCGCTGGTGCTGGCGGTGATGAAGCGGGGCTGGCTGACGGAAGCGGGATCCTATGGAAACGCTGCTGCCTAGAGAAGGAGACTTTATGCACTGTAGGAATCACCCAAATCGCGAGGCTGTTATTCCCTGCCAGAAACACCTGACAGGTTACTGCAGCGAATGTCTGGAAAACGGTATATCGTGTACGGACCCTTCAATTTACTGCAAATTCCGGCCCCAATGCGTTATCTGGGAGCTGGGGCGTAAAGATCGGAAAAAGGCGCTTTTTGAAGAGGATGTGGAATCGGTTCAGGTGGCGGTTTGAGATACATTTTGAAGCGGGTTTCGCAATAGAGAGTAAACCCGCTGGGGTTCACTGATCCCCTTCAGGGATACAAGCCCCATGTCATGGACAGGCCAAAGCCCATCAATCATTTTGCGGGTCTCCTCGCCGATCAAGATATCGCCTCCCTGGGCGTAGTCCGCCAGCCGCGCCGCCAGGTTCGTCACCGGACCCGTTGCCGTATAGGTCATGCGGGTTTCAAGAGTCCCTTTGAAAACGGTCATCCCCAGCAGTGCCACGCCTGAGTTGATGCCGATGTTGACATTGACCGGGTCGAAATGGGTTTGTATCCTACTGTTGAGCTGATGATTTCGTTCATGAATGTCAAAGGCGGCCTTCACTGCATTTACGGCGTTGCTGTGAGCATCCCCATCCTTGAATATAATCATCAGGCCATCCCCGGCGGTTTCGTTGATATCTCCACCCGAGCGGTGAATGGGGTCAACAAAGTTGGAAAACATTTCTTCCACCATGTCGTTTACCTCCACCGCGGTTTTGCTGGTGCTGAGCCGGGTATATCCTTCCAGGTCCAGGAAAAGGACGGAAAGTTCCCGGCTTTTCTTTTCCTGTCCGAGCAACTCAGGGTTGGTTTCCACGATGCGCCTCACCGATTGCGGCACAAAGGGGGATAGATGGGCAAGTTTCTGACTGATTTCAATTTTCTCCTGAGTGATGGCCCAGTGGTTTTTGGCAGTCATGATGGCGTTGCCGGCTATTTCGGAAAGGTCTTTCATGAAATAGAAGTCTTTTTTCATAAATCGGGCGCCGGGCTGGGAGACCACATTGATGACTGCCAGAATATCATCCTTGACAAATACGGGCATGGCGGCCTCGGGGCCGGTATCAACGGTGGTGCCGTCGGGTCTCACGATGGGATCGGTTTTGGAGATGACCACCCCTTTTCGGGCTGATAGGGCTTTCTGGATGGCGGGTCGGTTTTTTTTGCAGGACAGGCAGTTGACGGGCCGGTCGTACAGAGCGCATTGAAGGGGTCTGGTGTATTTCTGCGCATCGGGATCCAGCAGGATAATGCAGGTTTCCATGGATGAGGGGATCAGGTTTCGGGCCTCCGAACGCAGCGTTTCAAGAATCTCATTGACTTCAATGGTGCTGGCAAGCTTTTTGGTAAGACGCCGCTGTGCTTCAAACCGCTCTTTATAATATTTTTTCATGAAAACCCTTTTACCCGTATCGGTCGTGATCTCTATTTCAGTGATTCCGCCAGACGTTCAAGCCCCTCCGAAATGGAAATTCCGGGTGTGTATCCCAAATCCTTTCGTGCCGCACTGATGTCAAACCAATGGGCCGTTGAGAGCTGTTTGGCCAGAAAACGCGTCATTGGGGGTTCCTGTTTGAGTTGCAGTGTACCATAAATCAATTCAAGGAGCCAACCCGCTCCGTAAGCAAATTTTTCAGACACGGCACGATCGATGGGGTCAAGACCCGCAGCTCCGAGAATACGGTCCATGAGGTCACCGATGTCGATGGGTTCTCCCTGGCTGATAAAGTAGGGTTTTCCGGAAACGGGAGATTTCGGGTGGAGCTTTTCCAGGGCCAGCAGGTGGGCATCGACGGCATTATCAATATAGATGCAGTCCACCAGATGGGGATTTTTCCCGACCCTGGCGAGCCGGCCCGATTTTCTCCGTTCGATCAACCTGGGTAGAAAATTGGGGTCACCGGGTCCCCAGATCAGGTGCGGCCGCAGGGCCACCGTGGCGAGAGATGTACTGTTGGCGGCAAGCACATCGCGTTCCGCCATGGCCTTGGTTTTGGGATAATGGGCCAGATAGCTTTCGGGGTAGGGCACCGATTCGTTGACCCCCTCCATGCTGCCCCCACCAAAAACCACACTGGGTGAACTGGTATAAACGAGCTTTGAAACCCTCGTTTTAAGGCAGGCCTCAATAACGTTACGGGTTCCCCTTGCATTGGCGGCAAAATACAAACTGTAGTCGCCCCATATGCCCGGTTTGGCGGCCACGTGGAAAACCGCACCACACCCTTCAACCGCCGCCAAAACAGCACTTTTATCCACCAGGTCGCCGCTACGAACCTCCGCCCCGAGATCGCACAATTCCGGATAATCGCCGCGGGAAAAGCTGCGGACACGGTCTCCCCGTTCCAGCAGCCGTTTGACAATGGCTTTTCCTAAAAATCCGCCGCCGCCGGTCACGAGAATTTTCATGGCTTTTTGCGCTTCCTTTCTTCGGCCAGTTTCTTTGTGGCCCAAACCCCCAGCCGTTCCCGGTAGATTTTGGCGTTATGCCGAATGTCAACGGGAAACCCATCATGGAATAAAATGGTTTTAACCTCTTTTGTATGGGGAAATCGGGCACCCAGTTCAAGGAGTTCCGTCCTGACCGCGTCTTTGTGCACGTTTTTTGATTGGTCTTCCAGTTCAACACAAAGGACGGGATGTACGTTTCCATCTCTTTTAACCCCTGTAAGTGCCGTTCGGAAAACGGCTTTGTGGGTATTGAAGACCCCTTCGCAGGGAATGGTAAAATAGGTTCCCGAAGGGGTGACGACACGGTGGGATTTTCGGCCGAAAAACCATAGCCGCCCCTTTTCGTCCAGTGTGCCGAGATCGCCCATGCGATGCCAGAACCCTTTCCCCCCTCTTTCGTAAATTTTTGTGAGTCGTGTTCCCCGATCATCCTTGTAATAGGAACCCGTGGCCACGGGACCTTTGACGGTGATTTCCCCCACTTCTCCCGGTGGCAGTTTGAGGGAATCATGCCATTTTCCAATGGCGTCGTCACTGATGGGAACCACGCAGATTGCCATTCCATCCACCGGTTTTCCCACGCAGACGCCTTTTCCCCTGTCGGTGCCATATCGGGTGTCCCTCAGAATTTCGCGACTTCCGATGGAGGATACGGGCATGGCTTCCGTGGCCCCGTAACCTGTGTGAACCTGGGCGTTTGATTCAAGCATGGTGCAGAAACGTTCCAGGACGGCGGGCGGCATGGGCGCTCCGGCTGCGATGACCCGGCGAATGGTGGGCAGTTTGATGCCGCGCTTGTGGCCGTATCGTCCCACGCGGTTGATGAGCGCCGGCGAACCGAACATGTTGGTGATGCCGAAATCTCGAATGGCTTCAATGATCTTTCGAGGGTCCACATTGGCCGGCCGGGTGGGGTCCATATCCGGGATCACAACGGCCATGCCAAGTGCAGGGCCGAAGAGGGCAAACAGAGGAAAGGTGGGCAGATCGATTTCCCCCGGTTCGATGCCATAGGTCTTCCGAATCGATTCCACCTGAGCCGTGAAATTGCCGTGCGTATAAAGAGCGCCCCTGGGGGGACCGGTGCTGCCGCTGGTAAAAAGAATGGCCGCTATTTCATCCTTTGCCGTTTGCGCCATGGGGCTTAAAGCGGCGGATCTTCCAATGGTCCGGACCTCTTTCAGCGTGAGGCCTTTCCAAAAGAAACGTTTTCCAACGGTAATGAGGGTTCGAATGGTTTTCCGGCCCCATCCCAGCATCAGGCGGGCCGCATGGGCCTCAGGGATGCCGATAAATGCCTCGGGTTCCGCCTGCGCAAGGCATTTTTTCAGGTTGCCAATGCCGATACCGGGATCGATGAGTACGGGAACGGCGCCGGCTTTGAAAATGGCAAATGTCAGTGCAAAGAATTCAAGGCTCGGTTTCACCATCAGCGTGGCGCGGACGCCTCTGCCGATGCCGGATTGTTCCAGGCCCCGTGCAATCCAGTCGCTTTCACGATCCAGTTGACTAAACGTGTAATGGGTATATTTAACCCGGCCGTTTTTGTCACGGCCCGCCGGGAAGTTCACTGCCGGCCTGTGGGGCTGTTTCTTGGCCATTTCAGGCAGATAGGCGGCAATGTTTTCGAAATCAGGCATGGTTTTCAGGCGTAACGGTTTCCATTAAAGAGACTCACCAACGGACTTCCATCATCGCGCAATTCAGTCCGCTCCCGATCCCCATGAGCGCAACCCGATCGTTTTTGTGAATGCGGTCTGCCTCAAGGGCTTTAGAAAGGGTGATGGGGATGGCGGCAGGGCCCACATTGCCGTATTCCGGAAATGTCTTGAAAACTTTTTTGTCGTCCAGACCCAGTAGTTCGGTCAGCTTGGCTGTATGGACGGCACTGACCTGGTGCAGAATGAATTGATCGAGTTCCCCGGGGATCCATTCCAGTTCTTTTACGGCCTTTTTGAAGGTGGCACCAGCCAGCTTAAGCCCGGCAACCAGCAACGCGCTGGCATCGGTTTTCATGCAGTCCATCTGACCTCGACACAGGTTTTTATGTTCGGTGGCAGCAAGCGTGACACCGCCCAGGAGACGATGGCCGTTTGGGGCCAGATCCGACCTCGCCAGTACCATTGCAGCGGCGCCTGATCCCAGGGTGAACGTTGCAAAATTGTTGCGAAATGTTTCTTCATCACAGTCGGAAGTGAGAAGCCGTTGAATGGTGGTTTCAACCACAAATCGGCTTCCTTCTCCATCCACGACAATCCCGTAATCGATCTGGCCCCGTTCGATCATGTTGCCGATGATTTCCATGCCGTTTAAAAACGCCAGGCAGGCGTTTCCCACATCGAAATTCATGCAATCCGAACTGAGACCAAGGTTTCCATGGACCAGACATGCCGTTGACGGCTCAATATAGTCCCTGCAGACGGACGTGTTCACCAGAATGCCCAAATTTGAACGGTCAATGCCGGCATCCCCTATGGCTTTTTCAGCGGCCATGGTGGCCACTTCGCTGGGTTGTCGCTCAGGCTCCCAAAACCGTCTCGCCATAATACCCGTAAGAGACTGAATGACGTCTGATCGCACCTGAATCCGATTGAGGAGAGGTGAGAGTTGGGTTTCCAGTTCAGCCGATGTGACACGGTAAGGTGCATCCACATGGGCGAGGCCGATGATGGATACATTTTCGAATTTCATAGGTCAAATCCTTTCCAGAAAGTACGTTCCAAAAAAGCTTCCCGATTCCAATGGGGATTCGCTGAAGCCTTAAAACCGGAAATAACGTAAGCCGCTTAAAAATCCCGTTTTTTTGTCTGGAACCGCTCACTGAAACCACCCCTGCGAATATGGATCTGGCCTTGGATCATATTTGCACATTCTGATTCAACTCGAGGCTTTCGTGTTGGTATGATGGGCAAATCCGGACTGGCCTTGAGGATTTTGTGTTCTCAAAACAAAACAGCAAATTTTTTTCTTTTAATCAAAAGAGAATGGCTTTGTTCTTCCTTCTAATTTTATTTTCCCATGGAAATAGCAATTTATCCGTAAATGTGCAACAGGAAACACTGTAAATTTGCTCTATCCGGAAGAAGTTCGAGGTAGAAAGTTATTGGTCATGGGGAGGTAGTCAAAAACGGCCCGTGTATTTTGCGTAAGCTGGCGCATTTTTTGCGCTAACTGGGAACGCCTTTGGATTTTCAGGACCCATTTTGATGCTGGTTTCGCACTGTTCAATCCAAGAGTAACAGGAGATATATCGCCGGTAAACCGTTGCCGTAGGGCGGCCAACTGATGCGGCCGATGCGGCTGCCCCAGGTGGCGTTTGTCAGGATCCGTTCATTGACAATCCAGGCCGTTAACCCACGGGAATCGGAAGGGTCAAGCGAGACCGCGGAATAGTCTCCCCACCGTTGTGCCAAATTGTTAATATTGGCAGAATAGAAAGTGTTGCTGCCAGACAGCAGCGAGCCGGGACTGGCGATGACGCCCACGGGGTCGGTATGGAGGCGGCCCGAATACCGCACCTCGGCATTGACATTATTAGCGACATCCGTTGAGGACCAGGTCACAAAGACATCCTTGCGCCGGTTGGCGGCGATGGCGGCATTGAAATCAAAGGAGGTGTCGCTTCTGCCAAAGGTGCCGGTTTGGATGACCTGTTTATTCACGGTGTCAAATTCATAAAATCGGCACTTGGCGAAGTCGCCACTCTTAATCGTGTGGACTTGAAAGAGGGAATTGCCTATCTGGGTGCCGGCATTGACGAAGCGGCAGTCAGAGGTGTCGAGAGTATTGATGGTTCCTGGCTGGGGCGCATTTGCAGGTATCGTATAGGCCGCCACCGGGATAGTTGCCCCAGTGCTCAGGGTGGGAGGATCCCCCGCCGAGTTCGCCAAGGTATAAATCGTCACCTTGTTATCGTTGGTTTGGGCCGCTACCAGATAGGTATTGGGATTTTCATCCAGCACCAGGGGCGGCGACAGGGTGCCCACCAGGCCGGTGAACATATAGGGAGTCAAGGTCTGGGGCGAGCCGTTGTAGATCAGGGATTTGGCCACGGCAAACATGCGGGCGTCAATAAAAGTAGTTAAATAAAAGAAATTGGCTGTGAAAATGACTGCATCTCTGTCCAGCCCCAACTGGGGGAAATCCCAGACCCGGCCGAAAATATCAGTAACGACCTGGTAGATATAATAAGCCCCCAAAGGATCGGCAGTTTGGGAAACCGCAAAGAAGAATCTTTGCTCCAAGGTAGGAGGATCAAGCCTGGCAAGCGCTGACATGATCCACCGGTTTTCATTTTGGTCGTAAATGACTCTGGGGTCATAAAAATATGTGGGAGTAAAATCCGAGGTGGGGTATCTGAAGAAATAGATCAGTGGCAGGCTGCCAATCCGGGTGTTGGGGGCGGCTTTTTCGTAAACATCGAGATGCGAGTTGGTAATCTCCACAAAATGGTTGAGGCCAACGGCGCCATGGGTGTCCGGCGGCGTAAAGTTGCCGGCAACAACCGAGTCGACGCCGTCGAAATTAATAATCTCGGTTGACAAGGTTTGCGCCAACGGGGCAGCACTCCTATTCTCAAACGTCGTTGGGGCCTCCAAAGCGCCATCTTGGGCGGCCTTATCTTTATGCGCCTTATAGGCTGCATCATCCATTGTTGGCAGGAAGGGTATGCTCTGGAAAGAAGGTACGGGGGCGGCGGGTGCCTTCAAGGCTGCTGCTCGCATCTGTTCCCAGGTTCGGACCTGGGCAGGCGGGATACTAACCTGCAAAGTCGCCTTGATTACGCCATCGGAGGAGGGAGCAACCGGTTGCGTCTCAGCCACGGGTACCGCCCCTCCCAGGATCATCAGGATAAATAGACTTGCCAGAATTGATGAGAATATTCTTGTGGATTTCATGTACTCCTCTAATGGATATCATCAAATGTTATGCCGAATCCGGTTTGCCGGCCCCACGTATTTCTTGACTATTTCAGCTCGTCGAGGATTATCCGGATATGGTCCTTTGATATGGTTCTGGGACTCCATCGCGGAAAGAGGCGCAGATCCCCTATTGGAGCGTGAGCGGCGAGGCGGGGATATAATTTGCGGTAGGTCTATTAGCCTTTGGCTAGTGGTCATCGGCAACCCAGGCATATAAACAAACAACAGATCCCGGCTAAGCTATGTGCCGCCGGGATTTCTGGATGTTGCACTTACATGGGAAAGGTCACCAGATTGTCAATCTGGTGACCTTTCCTGAGTTTCAAGTTTGAAACCTTTTTTTTGCGCTCTCGCTATCCTCACTCAGTTAAAAAAGCAGGAGCAGATCCAACGTTCCGGGGGCAACAACCCCCGTCACCTTGATGGGCCGCATCATGTCGTTCTCTTCGTGTCCCAGGATGTGGCAGTGCCACACGTACTCATGGCCGAAATTATACAGGCTGTTAACCGTAGGCGTTGTGGTAATCGGTTGTCCGGTTTTGGGGTCGATGTTAGTGAAATCCGCAGTGGAACCCAGCGGCTGCGAAGGGCTATAAGGTCGTATGCTGTATGGGACCGCGAAGGGAGGGGTAGGCAAATCGGCCTTCTGGGCGATAAAGATGACCTCCAACGGGTTCATCCGGATGGTTTCCTTCCAGCCCCTCTCGTAGGGCTCGGGGGGTTTGATCGTCCCGTCCCAGCCGACCCGGTTGATAATCTGTGCGTTGTTCAGGTGGATGTGGATGGGATGGGTGTCCACGCCATTATGGGTGACCTTCCAAAGCTGAATCTCCCCTCGACGGAAGATCTCCGCGGGCGGATCGATGTAAGAGAAACCAATTCCGTTCGATCTGGCCGGATTCGCGGTCGGGTCGAAGACTTCATACCCCAGCACAGCAGTCAACCGGCCATATTTTCCAAACTGTTCGACTATGGCCTTCTGCTTCGCCTGCAGAGTCTTCGGTACAGTGGAACCCAGAGGCGTGTAGGTCAGAGAAGTGGCATTGATGGACGCGTGATGATTCATACCGTCGGCGGGTTGATAAGCCACCGGATAATACATTTCGGGCACGATGGGCGGGGGCTGGGATGCGACGTAAGCGTCCGGCAGTGCGTTTTGCAGGGCGATCAAATTAAAGGGGACTGGAGTTGTATTCTTTACCCGGAATTGCATGATGGTCCGGGTGTTGGGCCCATACCCGGGCAGGGTCGAAGGGGCGCCGCCCGTTTCGGTTAGATCCTCGTTGCCCGTGTAGTAGTCGTAGCGGGGCTGGAAGCCCGGGATGGGCGTGGGGGCATCGTTATAGAGAATGATGTTTTTGCCAGCAAATCCGGAGAAATCCACGATGACGTCGGCCCGTTCCGCCGGTCCAAGTAAAATCGTTACGCCTTTAATTGCAGGATCTGCTCCCTCTAAGTTCTGGACGTTCAAAACGGTTGCACTGCCCCGGTCATAGTCATAGTTAACCGGCTGGTTGTCGCGCACCGCCACCCCCGGCAGGATACCGCCTTCGGTGCCGATCATATAGAACTTGGGGCCGGCCGTGAACGGATCCGGCACGCCGCCATCCCTGCCGTCCGTCGGCCAGGTGGGGGGATAGCTCCCATTCGGGGCCGCCGGAACCATTTTGACTTCCGTGCTGCCACTGAGGTCGACAGTGGGAACAGAAGTATAACCTCTACCACCGTTGGTGAGCGTGATGCCAGCAATAACACCACTAGCTACCGTGGCTGTGGCAGTAGCACCCGAACCCCCACCTCCCCTGATGACAATGGGAGGAGGCGAGGTATAACCAGCGCCAGCAGAGGTAATAGTGATACCAGAAACAATACCATTAACAATATCTACCGAGGCTGTGGCAGTCGCACCAGACCCTCCACCCGTGTCGGCCTGATACAACTGCAGGTTTAGAAAACGGCCGTTAGAGCCATTGAGGATCCGGAACCGATAGGCCTTGGGCTCCACTTCGAGGTACGGGAAAACGGTGCCATTTACCATCATGACATCCATGAAAGCTTCGGGTGTTGCACTGGTAGGGTAATTCTGGGGGTTATTCACGTCCGCCGGAGACGGCAGTGGCAAAACAGCCTGCGACACAGGCGGTGGAGGGTCATCCGGGTCCAATATATTAGGCTGGACCCAGGGGCCGAAGTCCCAGCGGCCGTAAGGATTCAACCCGGACGGATCGGACAGGTTCTGATTTGGTTCATAGATATGGGGAAACCAAAGATCGCCGTACGTCCCCCAGGCTAGTGTATCCCACTTGTCATCCTGGACGGTATGCACATCTTTGGGTACGAAGCCTTTGTCCTGAATGATTAAAGGAATGCCCCATTTGTAAACGCCGCCGCCCTGATCAGGAATGATTTTGGCGAGCGTTGGATTGACACCGGTATTATTGGTGCCGTCGATCAGATCATCCTCCACCGGGTCATGGATGATGTACGGTCCAACCATGCCGGCATAGACGCCGAGGCGGGTGATGCCGACGGCGTGTTCGTGGTAAAACATCAACCGAGCGCTCTGCTGGTTGGTATAATAAATAGTCTCGCTGCCCGAACCCGGATCCGGCATGTCGGGGACGTTATGGAAACTCTGACCCTTTGTATATAGGTTCGATTCTCCGGCGGGAGTAAACCATTGCCATGGCGTCCCGTCACTGATCCAGGACGTAAATCCGCCATGGAGATGCAGGGATGTGCGGTTCTGTGTGTAATATTCGGTATAGCCTCCGCCGGTTGTCGGGTTGTACAAATACCCATACCCGGCTCCCATGAGGGTGATGTCCACCGGGAGGGGGAGATGGCCCTGCGTAGGACTCGTGCTGGTACCCAATTGATTGGTGACCAAGACCCTCACAGGCCTGTCTCGTTCGGCCACGATCAGGGGACCGCCATAATGTGGCGCCGGTGCCGAACCGGTGCCGAGGTCAACATAACCCCGGAATTTGGTGCCATGTACATTAAGTGGGTCCGGTGGTACGGTGAGCGGTCCGGGCAGGTCAGAATGCACCTGTTCAGTATAATCAACCTCGCCGAGTTTGTAATAATCACAACCCGGATACGTGGCTGTATCCTTGACCGCAAGCGGGATATATTGCCCCAGGTTGTTAGCGCCGGTTGTCCCGCCGTCATCCGATATCCCGGGCAGTGAGTCGACAAATTTACGTAATGCCGTTCCCGTGTCGCTACCTAAAGGACTGATACCGGACGGGCTGTTGGCGTACCAAGTCGCCCCCACCGGGCCGGTATTCCCGAAGGCCGGGTCGTCGCCCCACGGAAAGATGGCTACCATTGATATCAATGCCATTACCACTAAAATTCCAGACTTTTTCATCTCTCTTTCTCCCCCTGTGTTGGGATGACTTATCCCCTTTACGGCCACCACCCTAAATGAATGCCTTATTGAGCGCAATCTATTCTGGGTCATGCATTTACTCCCAGATTCATTGGATCAACCTGGTTACCAGACACTTCTCAACTTTTCCATGATCTTATCCAACTTTGCTTTTTGCTGAACCCAGTTGGCTTCGGAAGATTTTTCCAAGGCTGTCAACTCGTTGTCGGCGGCGATTTTCTGCATCTGGACGTCATTAGCCGCCAGGCTAATCATGCGTTTATTTTGCGACGGTCCAGTACTCGCTTGAATTCTCAAGTCGGCAATTTTTCCCTGGATTGCTTCCAATTCCGCGGCGATTTTCTCTTCGTAGGCTTTCCGTTCCTCAGGGGTAAAACTTTTCGCCGTCCCCGCCGAGGTATCTTTTGGCTGTTGTGCACTCCCGTAACCCGGTGCACATACCAGCAGCGCTGCCATGAACATTATCCCAAACCATTTCATCATTTTCGATATCCTCCTGAGCGCCCGGCCATAACATCCGACCCGGGCCTGATTGAGGCTGAATCAGCCTCTGAAAAAATTGCCGAATTATTCCCCATAAGCTAAAAGTACAAGGCTTCTCACCAAAAGAATACACCCCTTGGTCAGTTATTTCAATGAAAAAATGTAAAGATATTCATTAATTTGATTTTCCCCACTTGATCTTTTTCCGCAAGCAAGCTATGTTTCTATCTAACTGATCCGCACCCAAATTGGCAACCGCTAAGTTGCCGGACGCAGGTTAGCCCGGCAAAACAAGCGTCATGCTTAAGCTCACTCGGCTAAATTTCCTCAAACCTTGGTTCAACCTGGAGGAGAAACCGGTGATCGTAAAAATAATCAATGACTTAAGGAGGGAGTAAATGAAAAGAAAAATTTTGTACTGGATGCTGACATCGTTATTTTTGTTGATCGCAGTTGCCGTTTGTGCGGAAACCATGCAGGATGTTCAAGCCCATAAGAACTGCAAGTACTGTGGCATGGACCGGGAAAAATTTGCTTATAGCCGGATGCTGGTTGAGTATTCAGATGGCTCCAGCGTCGGTTTATGCAGCATCCACTGCACGGCTGTCGAGCTGGCCCAAGCCTTTGATCAGCAGCCCCAAGCCATTATGGTGGCGGATTACAACAATAGGAATTTGATCGATGCAGAAGAAGCCTACTGGGTGATCGGCGGTAAAAAGCCGGGCGTCATGACCAAAACGGCCAAATGGGCATTTGCCGACAGGAAGGAAGCGGAAGCCTTCATCAAGGACAATGGCGGCAAACTCGCTAACTTTGATGACGCCATGCAGGTCACTTACGAGGATATGTATAAAGATACCAAGATGATACGGGACAAGCGGGCCAAAATGAAGGCCATGAAGAAGAAGTCCATGCAGTAACCCTTGAGTATATCCGGGCCAGTGGGAAATTAATGACGATGAGACACAACTTCCCCCTGGCCTTGCCTATCTCCGGCTGACTCTCTGGCGCCACGGAGTTTTCATGAAACATTATCAATCCTTTATCTTAGTCAGTGTATGGCTTATTTTGTCAATTTGCCCTCTTGCAGGCGCTCAAGACGTGCTACCCGCCAAGATCGCCCCGAGGGATAAATGTCCGGTTTGCGGCATGTTTGTGGCGAAATTTCCTGATTTTGTCGATCAGATAGTCTTTAAGGACGGCACCCACGCATTTTTCGATGGCGTCAAAGATATGATGAAATATTATTTCGACCTGCCGAAATATAATCCCGGCAAAACCAGGGCCGACATTGCCGCCATTTTTGTGACGGATTATTATTCTCTCAAGTTGAGCGATGGATTAAAGGCCTGGTATGTGGTCGGGAGTGACGTCTATGGTCCCATGGGCAAAGAGCTCATGCCTTTTAACGATGAAGCCGCGGCCAAAGAATTTAAAGTCGATCATAAGGGCACCGCAATTTTATCATTTCAGGAGATCACGCCTGCATTGATAAAGACTCTGGATCAATAAGATCTGCTTCCGCGGGTAGTCTGTCTCAACCCGCTGTAACTTGATCAGGTCGAGCATTCTGAAACTATCGAGATAAGACCTTGCGAAAATCCGATGCCTTTTGCCTCTTTATCGGGAGCGGCATGCTGCTCCTGGCGGCGATTTTCATCCAGGCGCACTTCGTGGTGCGAGCCGACCTGCCTTTGCTGCTGCAAAAGGCCGATGTGGCCCGGAACCTGGGACTTACCGACCTGTGCCTCTCCACCGAGGCCCGGTATACCCGTCACCTTTCCCAATCCGATTGGCATGCGGCGTTCCAAAGTCATCCCCTGGCCCTGGATCATTTCCCCAGCGGGTCACTGCTCTCACCTCCCGGAACTTTGAAGAAGCCACATGATCCGATCGATTGAAAAACAGCGGAATATTTTGGACTTCACCCTCTCCAGCCTGTGGCGGCGCCTGGGAAAAAACCTGGCCCTGGTGTTGGTTTACACCCTGGTGGTTTTTAGTCTGGGTTCCGTCATGTTCTTTACCCAGGCGCTCAAAGACGAAGCTGCGATCATCTTGAGTGGCACCCCCGAAATCATCGTCCAGAAATTGGTGGCCGGCAGACATGAGCTTATTCCGGTGGCCTATGCCCAGAAAATCAGTGCCATCCGTGGGGTTGAGGCCGTCAAGGGTCGTTTCTGGGGTTACTATTTCGATCCGATCGGCCGGGCCAATTATACGTTCATGGTGCCCGATGACATTGATCTCAAGGATAATGATATCCTCGTAGGCGCTGGTATTTCCCGGGTTCGCCAGGTCTTCCGCGGCGGTGTCATGTTGCTACGAACATTTGACGGGAGGCCCATAAGTTTTCTTATCAAGGGGATCCTCAGTCCGGAATCGGAGTTGCTGTCTTCCGACCTGATATTAATTTCCGCCACGGGATTCGGTCGCTTGTTCGGCGTATCCCGAAATGACGCCACTGATTTAACGGTGAGAGTTTTGAATAAAAAGGAAATTCCCACCATTGCCGGCAAAATCGTCGACATCCTCCCTGATACCAGGACCATTACCCGGGAAGAAATCTTACGGACTTATGATGCGGTGTTTGATTGGCGCGGTGGCATCATGATCGCCATTCTTGCCGGTGCGGTCCTGGCCTTTCTGATCTTTGCCTGGGATAAGGCCGCGGGGTTGAGCGCCGAAGAGAAACGGGAGATCGGCATCTTAAAGGCCATCGGTTGGGAAACCGCTGATGTGTTGCAGATGAAATTTTGGGAAGGCATGGTCGTGTCCCTGTCATCCTTCCTGGTCGGGATTATCTTGGCGTATTTTCACATCTTTTACGCCTCAGCCAGCCTTTTTGAACCGGTGCTCAAAGGCTGGTCCACTCTCTATCCGCATTTCAGATTGACCCCTTTTATCAGTGGCTATCAAGTCGCCATCCTGTTCTTTTTTACGGTTATTCCCTATACCGTGGCCACCATCATCCCCGCCTGGAGGGCCGCGACGATTGATCCTGATGCGGTCATGAGATTTTGAGGCTTTGATGATCGAACTTCAGAACATCAGAAAGGTTTTCAATGAGGGGCGACCCAATGAATATATCGCCCTGCACGACCTGAGCCTGACCGTCGCCGCTCACCAGGTAACGGCCCTGACAGGTCCCAGCGGCTCGGGGAAAACCACCTTGTTGAGCCTGTTGGGATGTATGGCCAGGCCCACGGCCGGGCGCATTGTGCTTGCAGGGCGCGAGATCACCAGTCTGCCCGAGCGCTTTCTCACCGACATCAGGCGCAAAACCTTTGGGTTTATCTTCCAGCAATTCAATCTCGTCAACGGTATCAGCGTCATCGAAAACGTCATGCTCCCGGCTTACACCATGGGCGAGCCGTTTGCCACCTTAAAGCAACACGCCTTAGGCCTCCTGGAGCTGTTCAACATGGCTCACAAAGCCGCCGCCAAAGTTGAGTGGCTCTCCGGGGGGGAAGCCCAGAGAACCGCCATTGCCAGGGCCTTGATTAACCGCCCTGAGGTTATTATTGCGGATGAACCTACCGCCCACCTGGATACCAGCCTGTCCCGGGAATTCATGGACATCTTGCGTGATTTTAAATTCCAGGGAAAAACCATCCTCATCGCCAGCCATGACCCTCTTGTGCACGAATCCGATGTGGTCGACCGGGTGGTGCGGATGCGAGACGGCCGCATAATCGATTCCGGAGAAATATGAATGTTTTTTAAACCGGGAATTATTGCCCTCTTTATCAGTTCACTCCTGATAAGCGGCATGCTGCTGTATGCCTCTTTCACCGGGGCGCTTATTTTAAGATATTGGGATATCAAGAGCGGGAGCGAATCCCAACTGAGGCTCGAAAGAAAAACCTACCTCGTATCCACGATTGTCGGCTATGCGTTTGTTTTCCAACTTATTTCTTTTTTCTTGTTTGTTTACACCGCCGACGCTCTCCACCCATTTTTTACCGGCGCCATGTGCGCGGTGGGCACGCTCAATGTCAACCAGTGGGGCTTCCCATTGGTCATTCTCAAGCTGATTACCTTTCTCCTGGCAGGACTTTGGCTCATTCTCAATTTTGCGGATAACCGGGGGTACGATTATCCCCTCATCAAAGTGAAATACCTGCTCCTTCTGGTCATTGTGCCGTTGATTCTGACGGAGACCATGATTCAAGCCGAATATTTTCTGGGACTTAATCCCGAGGTTATTACTTCCTGCTGTGGTTCTCTGTTTACCGCCGATACCAAGGGAGTGGCTTCAGAGATTATCTCGTGGCCGCGCCCGGTCATGGAGATCATATTTTATGTGGCCATGGTCGGGACTCTGGGGTTGGGGGTGGTGTTCTATCGCACCGGAGCCATGGGGTATGGGTTTGCCGTCGCGGTTTTCTTGACCTTGGTGATATCCATCGCATCTTTCATTTCGTTTATTTCCATTTACTGTTATGAACTGCCGACCCATCATTGCCCCTTCTGTATTTTGCAGAAGGAATACGGCTACATCGGCTATTGCCTCTATCTGCTGCTTTTGTTGGGGAGCCCGGCCGGCATGGGTGTGGGCCTGCTGATGCCGTTTCGCCGGAGACCGAGTCTCAAGGCGACCTTGCCGACTATCCAGAAGCGTCTCGCCCTGACTTCGATCATCTTTTATCTGTTGTTTACCGCCATCGCCACTTATAAGATCATCTTCTCAAATCTTAAAATGTAACGGCCCCGTCCGTTCCGGGCCGAGTGCCCGTCGTTATTACGCTAACCCTAAAAAAAGCACCTTCCCACGGAAGATGCCTGATGCCGCGTTGCGCTCAATAAATTACAGTCGATACGATGCCTTAAGGCTTCTTTTTAAGCTCGAAATGCCATTTCCAGATTTCATAGATGGCGGGGTAGATCATCAACTCCAGGAGAAAGGAGGTGAAAACCCCGCCGATCATCGGGGCGGCGATGCGTTTCATGACGTCGGAGCCGGTCCCCGCGGCCCACATGATGGGGATCAGCCCCAAAAGCAGGGTGGCGACGGTCATGAACTTGGGTCGGATCCGCTTGGCGGCGCCGTCAATGATGGCGATGTGCAACTGGTCGCGGCTCTTGAGCCGCCCTTCCGCTTTCGCCTGGGCGTAGGCCAGGTCCAGATACAGGAGCATGAAGATGCCCGTTTCCGCATCTACCCCCAGCAGAGCGATCAAACCGACCCACACCGCGATGCTCATGTTATAGCCCAGCAGATACAGGAACCAGACGGCGCCCACCGCGGAGAACGGCACCGCCAGAATGATGAGCATGGTCTTAGCGATGGACCGCGTGTTCAGATAGAGAAGCAGGAAGATCAGGAACAGGGTCAGGGGGACCATCAGCAGCAGACGCTGCTTCACCCGTTGGGCCGCCGCGTACTGGCCGCTCCACGAGATGGCGTACCCCGACGGCAGTTTCATCTTGTCCGCGAGCAGGCGGGCCGCTTCCTCCACGTAGCCGTTGGGGTCCCGATCGGCAATGTCGATGTACACGTAACCCGTCAGCAGGCCGTCCTCATCCCGGATCATGGCCGGCCCGCTGGCCGTCTTGATGCTGGCCAGCCGCCCCAGGGGGATTTGCCGCTTGCCGCCGTCCGCCGGCACCAGAACGCGTTCCAGAGCGCTGAAATCGGACCGGAAATCCCGCTGGTAGCGCACATTGACATTGTAGCGTTCCCGCCCTTCCACGGTCGTGGTCACATTCTCCCCGCCGATGGCATTGGCGATCACGGCCTGGACCTCTGCGATGCTCAAACCGTAGCGCGCCAGTTCCTGCCGATTCCAATCGAAATCGAGAAAATAGCCGCTCCCGGTGCGCTCAGCAAAGACATTCCGGGTTCCCTTGACGCTGGGCAGCAGAGATTCGATTCGCAAACCGATTTCTTCGATCGTGTTGACATTGGCTCCGGAGATCTTGATCCCCAGAGGGGTCCGCAAACCGGTGCTCAACATCTCGATGCGGCCCTTGATGGGCATGGTCCAGCCGCTTGCCAGGCCCGGAAGCGTCAGGGCCTCATTCATCTCATTAATGAGTTTTTCCTGGGTCATATGAGGCCGCCAGGCTGATTTTGGCTTCAGGGTGATCACCGTTTCGAGCATGGATAGCGGGGCCGGATCGGTTGAGGTCTCGGCCCGGCCCGCCTTGCCCAGGACCCGGTCCACCTCGGGAAAGCCCTTGATGATACGGTCGGTGACCTGGAGCAGTTTCTGAGCTTCGGCGATGGAAATTCCGGGCATGGTGGAAGGCATGTAGAGAATGGAGCCTTCCTCCAATGGCGGCATAAACTCCGATCCTAAATGCGAATAGACCGGAAGCGTGATGAGCACCAGGGCCAAGGCCCCGCCGATCACCCACCATTTGCGGCGCAGCGACCAGGTGACCAACGGTTCATAAAGCCGGATCAAGCGCCGGCTGATGGGGTGTTTTTCTTCGGGATAAATGGTGCCCACGGCTACGGCGTTGGTTATCCGGCTCAACCAGGAAGGCCGAAAGTTGAAATTCTGCACGTGGGTGAACAGGAGCCGCAAGGCCGGGTCCAGGGTAATGGCCAGAAGCGCGGCCACGATCATGGAGAGGTTCTTGGTGTAGGCCAGGGGCTTGAACATCCGGCCTTCCACGGACTCCAGGCTGAGCACCGGTAGAAACGACACCGCAATCACCAGCAGAGCGAAGAAGCTGGGCCCTGCCACTTCCTTGACCGCCTTCACCACCACCTCCTGGTAGTCTTCCACGCGTCCTGTCTGTTGCCATTTCTCCAGCTTCTTATGAACCTGCTCCACCACCACGATGGCCGCGTCCACCAGCGCCCCCACCGCGATAACGATACCCCCCAGGGACATGATGTTCGCCGTGATTCCCATCATCCGGAACGGGATAAAGGAAATCAGCACCGCCACAGGGATGGTGATCACGGGAATGATGGCGCTGGGAAAGTGCCACAAAAAAATCAGGATCACCAGGGAGACGGTGATCAGGACCTCCACCAGAGTAAATTTCATGTTGCTGATAGCCCGCTGGATCAAATCGGAGCGGTCATAAATGGGCACAATCTCAACGCCGTCGGGAAGCCCCGGTTCGATGGCCTTGATCTTGGCCTTGACCCGTTCAATGACGTCCAGGGCGTTTTGGCCCTCCCGCATCACAATGATCCCGGACACCACCTCCCCGGTTCCGTCCAGGTCGGTGACCCCGCGCCTCAGGTCCGGCCCCATGACAACCCGCCCGATATCCTTGACGCGTATGGGGGTGCCGTCCTGGCTGGCTGTCAGGACGATATTTTCAAAATCCCGAAGGGACCGGGCGTAACCCCGGCCCCGCACCATGTACTCAGTGCCGCCGAATTCGATCAGACGCCCGCCCACTTCCTGGTTGCCGCCGGCTACGGCCTTCACCACCTGAGAGATGGACAGGTTGTAGGCTTGCAACCGGTTGGGATCCACATTGACCTGGTATTGCCGGACGAATCCCCCCACCGGCGCCACCTCCGCCACCCCGGGCACGGCTTTGAGGTAATAGCGCAGGTACCAGTCCTGGTAAGAGCGCAGTTCCTCCAGGCTGTGTTTGCCGGTGCGATCCACCAGGGCGTACTGGAAAACCCAGCCCAGGCCGGTGGCGTCCGGCCCCATTTCGGTCTTGACGCCGGCGGGCAGGCGCGGCAGCACCCCGGACAGGTATTCCAAGGTGCGGGATCGGGCCCAGTATATATCGGTGCCGTCTTCGAAAATGACATAAACGTACGAGTAGCCGAAATCCGACACGCCGCGAACGGATTTCACCCGGGGGGCGCCCACCATGGTGGTGACAATGGGGTAGGTCACCTGATCTTCCATGATGTCCGGGCTGCGGTCCCAGCGGGAATAGATGATCACCTGGGTGTCGGTGAGATCCGGGACGGCGTCCAGGGTCAAATGCTGCATGGACCACCATCCCATCATGCAGGCTGCCGCCGTGATGATGAAGACGATGACCTTGTTGTGCACCGAAAAATCGATGATCCGGTTAATCATGCTGATCCCCCCCGCCGCCAGGGGAGCGATTTGGTGACGGCACAGATGGTTGCTCCTCTGACTGGGACGGCGGAGCTTGCGGAGCCGCGGGCTTCATCCGGGATTTCAAGGACTGGTCCTCGTGCAGGTCCAGGTTTTTCCCCTCAGGTATGGCCCGGATTGATTCCCGCCTCAACCTCAACAACAAATCAGGATTCGTCGGCACTTCAGAAAAGGTGTGAGGTAATGCGTCCTCTGGGCTTCGGGATAAATAATATTCAGGGTCGTCGTCAAACCTTTGTTTGCATCCGTCGGTATCAAAGTAATAAAGTTTTCCCTGGTATTCGCTGGTCCTGCCTGCCTGTTTGGCCGGACCCGTTGCAACCGGCAAGCCGCACACCGGGTCTCTGGTCGTTCCGGGAACAACCGGCGTCTGGAAACCGCCGCTTTCACCCTGGGCTTCCTGCTGAATGTAGCGCTCCGGATTTTTGTCGAACTGCTTATTGCAGCTATAACTGCAAAAATAATAAGTTTTCCCTTTGTACGTGCTGGTCAGACCCGCGGCTTTTGCCCGTGCTTCGTCCAATTCGTGGCCGCACACCGGGTCTTTGGTTTTGACGGCCTGAGCGTCCTGCCCCCGGTCACCGGCCGCACCGCTGGCAGTCTTCTGGAACCCGCCTGGTTTTGCGGCGTAGCGATCGGGATTTTTTTCAAAATGCTCTTTGCATCCCGCGGAGCAGAAATAGTAGGTCTGGTTTTTATAAGTGCCCTGAAAGCCGGCAGCTTTGGCCTTGCTTACATCCACATTCAGGCCGCAGACGGGATCCTTGGTGATCTCGCCGAACATCCCCGCCGCCGCCAATTTCATCCGGCTCTCGGAGTCGATGAGGAAATTGGCGGAGATCACGATGCGCTCACCGGGCTCGAGACCTCTTACGATTTGCACCCGGTCTCCCAGGCGCCAGCCGGTCTCCACCTGACGCGGAGAGAAATAACCATTGCCCCGATCCACAAAAACGGTCTGCTTGAGCCCTGAATCCATAATGGCGTCAACCGGGATATTGACCGTGGGAGGTATACTGACGGGAACCTCCACGTCCACAAACATCCCGGGCCGAAGGACAAATTGCGGATTGTCTACCTCCAGACGGACCTTTACGGTCAGTGTAGCAGGGTCGAATTCGGGCAGAATTTCGCTCACCGTCGCCATATACGTCTCGTTGTGGTCGGCGAGTGTCACCTTTACCTTATCTCCCGGCCGGACGTAGTTGGCTTCATCTCCGAATAAATCCGCCAGGATCCAGACCCGGCTCAAGTCCGCCAGCAGGTAGAGTTCCTCACCGGTGGTTATTTTTTGCCCCTCGGTGATGTTCCGGGCCAGGACAAAACTGGTAGCCGGGGCGCTGAGGATAATCTCTTGAGTGATTGCCTTGCTACGGACCAGGTCTTTGAGCTGCCGCCTGCTCACGCCCAGATCCATCAAGCTGTATTCAGCTGCTTCTTTCTGAGCTTCCAGATAGTTCTTTTGGGACGCCGGTATTGACTGACCCTTCGGCAGGTTTTTTATGGCATAGACCGCATAATAGTATGTCTGCAACACCGTAAACAAATCCTTACTGAAATACGTAGCCAGAGGTTCATCCTTCCTGACCAGACTTCCGGTGGTGTTATCGTATAGCTTCATGATAAAACCATCTTTGAAGGCGTTCAACCGATAGGTGCGAGTCTCATCCGCGGCCACCGCGCCAAGCGATCTAAGGGTATAGGTCCGGGGAGATTTTTCCACCTCGGCCACCCGCACCCCGATGATCTGCTGTTTTTCCGGGGTGATCTTGACGGACCCGGGAGACAAGGCCACTGAAACAGTTTGACCGTCATCGGCGTAAACCGGCTCCATCTTCATGCCACAGGGAGCCAGACCCGGCTCCTGAGAGGTATGGGCAGGATTCATGGGATCCACATAGTGCAAGATGCGGCGGCCCCCGACAGTCTTTTGTTCTGCGACTGTTTTCCCGTACCAGGAACCGGCAAGGAACAATACTGCCATTAAAATCAGCAAACCCGGCACATACCAGTACTTTTTCAGGGTTTCTCGGGCCTGCTGCCCCTTCGATTTTTCCATATTGCTCCTGTGATTCAGCCTCCGGCGCCAACTGTATTTGCCTGAGCTTTTAGCATAACATAAATAGAAGCGTCAATAGGAGTAGCCTATAGCTTCCTCCAAACATTCCGCAGGGACATCCGGCACTCGCACAAGTCGAATCCGGCCATCTCTTGCCTTCTTTTTCGGTAGCAATCACTACTACCCTTTTTTCCAAAACGGCAGTCCCTCTTTTCCCGGGTTTTTCCCCCGGAATAAATCTTTCATGCCTTGAAATACACTATCTCGAGGATACTGGAGACAATTGAATACTCCCATACCATAAATTAGCTCGGCTTACAAATGGGTGCCCGATCGGCGAAATTTAGCGATAGTTCGAAGCATTGCATTAAGCAAAGTCCGATAAGTCTGTACATTAGAACTTACAATTGTTATAATAATCGTTTAAAGAGCTCTTATGTATAATTTTATGTAAAAGGAGTAGATAAATGGGGACAATAAAAATCGGCAAGCTAATTTATCCAGTCGTTTGCTTGGTAATTTTTATTTCTGTTGTGAATTGTTATTGCGCTGAGGGAAAGGCTGAAGAGTTTTTTAAGCAAGGGGAAAAAAATTCCACGGTTGAAAATGCTGATAGCGCAATTTTTTATTATAGCGAAGCTATCAAGATCAATCCTGAATTTGTGCAAGCTTATAACAATCGGGGCATCGCCTATGTTTGGAAAAAAAAGTACGACCTTGCTATCGCAGATTTTAGTAAGGCTATCGAATTGGACCCAGAATATGGTAAAGCTTACAATAATCGGGCAATCGTTTATACATATGAAGGAGAAACCGATAAGGCTCGCCAGGATCTTTACAAGGCCCAGCGTCTCGGCATTGCGGTTGATCCAAAGTTTTTGAAAAAAATCAAGGCAATTCCATCTACCCCTGAATCAATATTTCATAAGCCGGCTCCGTATTCTCCCAAGTGAAAAGAAATGGAGATCCTGCCACGCCTGAATTCCGTAAGTCTTTAGGTCGTTCAGGTGAAACATTCTCTGAAAATAGTTGGGATCAGGATAGCCGGTTGTGTTGGAATCTTTTCAAAATATCCCCGAATGATAAAATGAGATTGTGCCCGTTTTGGGCGGGGAATTCATAAATAATCATAGAACTGAGGTATATTTTTCTATCATCAATTTTCGAGGTCATAATGAATAGAATGAATCCCATCCCTGTCAGTAGATCTTCTTCACTGACGTCAATTGCCGGCATCGTATTGCTTCTATGTTCCATCCTTCTTGCGTTTCTTCCGGCCGCCAATGCTCAAGAGGCAAAAAGCACCGTGGTCACCCCATCACACCAGTTGATCCAGAAAGTTCTGCTGCAAAAGAGCAAGTATTTTACCTCCGAAAGACTTACATTCAGTAATGGTGAAAATCTGGAAAAATACATAATCAGCGGTCCACCCAAACCTCCGCCGGGATACGATCTCGAGCGTTTGATGGTTAATCTGCCGGTAGCCGACAAGGCGGCCGGAGTCAATACCCTGACAGTCCCCGCATTTAACTGGGTCTTCGGGTGTTCCTCGGTATCCGGCGCGATGATTGCCGGCTACTATGACCGAAACGGCTATCCCAACATATATGCCGGACCGACCAACGGCGGGGTCATGCCCCTGGATAACAGCTCATGGCCGACCTGGTCGGACGGGGTCGATACGTATCCCAATCTCCCCTTGGCCGCCTCCCATAACGGGGTCGACGGCAGGACGACCCGCGGTTCCATCGACGATTACTGGGTGCAATATCTCAGTGGTTCTGACCCGTATATAACCGGCAGCTGGACCCAGCATGTCTGGAGCGATGCGATCGGCGATTATATGAAAACCAGTCAATCCGCTTATGGTAACAGTGATGGGTCGACATCGTTTTATAATTATACCTCCTCTGAAAGCCCGCTTACTTGTAGTGCCATGGTTAAGTATGGTATCGCCGATCAGGACGGGACATACGGCAGAAAGCTTTTTTACGAAGCCAGGGGATATACGGTAACCGATTGCTATAACCAGAATACGGATAACATTATAGCCGGTGGTTTCTCCTTTGCCCAGTTCAAGGCGGAGATCGATGCCGGCAGACCGGTAATGCTCAACCTCGATGGGCATACCATCGTCGGCGTGGGGTATGACGATTCTTCGAATACGGTCTATATTCACAACACCTGGGACTACAGCAATCATACCATGTCCTGGGGCGGCAGTTACGCAGGTATGGAGCTGCTTTCCGTCAGTATCGTCAACTTGCAGGCGGTAAGTCGGATTCTGACCGGGCTGACCATCAGCGGCCCAACCTCGGTAAATGAGAACAGCATGGCCACCTATACGGCGACGGCCAGCTGGAGTGACAGCACGAACAGCACGGTAACGCCCAGCTGGAGCGAGAATTCGTCATATACCACAATAAGTACGTCGGGGGTATTGGCCACTTCGTCGGTCCCCTCGGACCAGACGGTCACCATCACCGCGAGTTACATTAGCGGCGGGGTAACGAAAACGGATACATATATGGCAACTGTGGCAAACACCTCCCAACCTCTGCCATGGTTGCTATTGCTGCTGGGAGAATAATGTGACCCGCTTCTGACAGGATGAGCGAGCGGCTTTTTGCCGTCTGTCTTCTTGCGAAAGAAGGAGACAGTTGTTGTAAGTACCAAAATTATCGGTTACCCCCCGTTTCTATTTTGTTTCTAGCGGCGGTATTTGAAGAGAATGCATAGCAAAGGAGATCCTGAAACATATCGATCTGGAAATCGGTCCGGGCGAAACACATATCCTTTTTGGTCCCAACGGTTCGGGCAAGACATCCCTGTTGATGACCATTATGGGATATCCCCAGTATGAAGTGGTTTCAGGAAAAATCTTTTTCAAGGGAGAGGACATCACCCACGCTCCCATTGATGCGCGGGCACGGATGGGAATCGGCATGAGTTATCAGCGGCCTCCCACCATTAACGGTCTTAAAACGCGTCAAATAGTGAATTTGTGTGCAGCTGGTGAGATCGACCGTGCCATAGAAGAAAGCGACAAGGACGTCATGTAAGCTGACGACGCGCTTTCTCCATTTTATTCCGACAACAGGGGCGGCTCAATACGGGGCGCCCCTTCTGTAATTTTTGCCCGCCGAGCATGCCTCCGGATGATGTTATGTGAAAAAAGGAAAGTATTGGATTACGAAATGTTTCTATGGTAATCAGTAATAAGATATTTTTTGAAAGGTTCGAGGTATCGATGATGGCGGAAAGAAAGAAGGGTGGCCTGGAACAGAACGCCTTCGTGCCCTCCTTGACGGAATTAAGAGGCCGACAGTCTGTGCGGGCAACCTTCAAATTGAGCGGCAGGGCCATAGAAGCGATCAGTATAGCGGCGGCGCACATGGGGATTAAACAGAAGTCTCTGTTCGATCATCTCATTGATGATGTGGAATCTCTGGCGCTGGTTGCGCGGGAAATTGAAACCAAACGCTTTTTGAACCTGAAACGGGTTCAGAAAACCTTTGTTCTGAGCCGGCGAACGCTTTACTGTCTTGAAACGGTTTCAAAAGATTTGGATACACCGAGGGATGCGCTTGTGGAATACTCCATTGCCAGACTTTTGCCGGTGATTGAGGAAGAGCGAAAAAAGCATGAAAAAAGAAAAGTGCTGCTCCAGGAAATCGAAAAATACCTTGAAGCTGGCGAGGAACTGTCCGAAAGAGTGGAACGATCGCTCGGACCGGAAGACCTGGTCAGTGAAAAGCTGAAAGGGGCGCTTTCCACATTGCGCAATACCTGTGAGACAACGGCGGCATTTGTGGAAAGGGGGAAGGTGATTGAGCAGTTTTGAAACCGGTTCTGTTGAAAATGCCGCCAGACTCTGATAAGGAGTGATGGAAGCGCTTTTTGCGGATCCAGGCCCAATGCAAATCGAAGATGAATGCGGCGATTTCAGAAAAAGACCATTTATGAACGGAAACCAGAGGATCACGAGAATGAACGAGGAAATCGGGGAAGATATTCCCGAAGAAATGGAAAACACGGATTCGGCGGAAGAAAGCTTTGCCGATCTCTTTGAGGCTTTCGACAAAAACGTTAGTGATGATATTCGGGTAGGCGATAAAATCAGCGGGGAAATCATATCCGTCGGCAGAGACGCTGTATTTGTGGACACCGGAACGAGGATTGACGGCGTGGTGGAAAAGGCTGAACTGCTCAATGACGAGGGTGAACTCGACTGCAAGGTGGGGGACGTGCTGGAGCTCTACGCCGTAATGGTCAAAGGGGGGGAGATACGCCTTTCAAAGGCTGTTGCCGGCGGCGGGGGCATGGAGATTCTGCAGGATGCCTATGAAGAATCGATCCCGGTTGAAGGAAAGGTGAAATCCCTCAACAAAGGTGGTTTTGACGTCTTGCTGGGGAACAGGCGAGCCTTTTGTCCCATCAGCCAGATGGATATTCATTACGTGGAGAAACCGGAAGATTACGTGGGGCAAGCCTTTGAATTTCTCATCACGGATTTTGAGGAAAGTGGCCGCAATATTGTGTTATCCAGACGAAAACTGTTGGAGAAGGCCGTCGAAAAAGCCCGTAAAAGCTTTTTTGAAGACCTGGTGGTGGGAAGTGAGATGACAGGCCGGGTTACCAAGCTCATGCCCTTTGGCGCTTTTGTTGAGCTCACTCCCGGCGTGGAGGGGATGGTTCACATTTCCGAACTGGGATGGTCCCGTGTGGAAAAACCCTCCGATGTGCTTCAGGTGGGGGATGCCGTAAAGGTGAAGGTCTTAGGCGTTGCGCCGGACGAAAAGTCGCATCAGATGAAGATATCCCTTTCCATCAAACAGACCGCCGATGATCCCTGGCTGTCGGTGACGGATCGGTTCAAGGAAGGTGACGTGGTGGAAGGAAAAGTATCCCGATGTGCACCGTTCGGGGCTTTTGTAGAGATTGAACCGGGTGTTGAGGGACTGGTTCATATCAGCGAGATGAGTTACCGGAAGCGGGTCCTGAAAGCCGAAGATGTGGTTTCGCCCGGCGATTTGATTCAGGTGCTGATCAAGGAGATCGATTCTTCCAGGCAGCGGATTTCCCTCAGTATGCGGGACGTGGAAGGGGATCCCTGGGCGGGGATTGCCAGAAAATACCGGACAGGCCAGGCGGTTGAAGCCACTGTTGAAAAGCATGAAAACTTCGGTATCTTCGTTTCTCTGGAGCCGGGTATTTCGGCGCTGTTGCCCAAGAGCCGGATTCGGGAATCGGCCAGCCCCGGCCGCATTGAAAAAACAAGGCCGGGGGATACGATTCCGGTGGTGATTGAAAATGTAAACGTTGAAGAACGGAAGATTTCCGTGGGTCCGGGGGATGCGCAGGACGAAGGTGAATGGCGGCGGTTTGTGCCCGACAAAGATCAAAACGGGGGGATGGGTTCCCTGGGTGAGAAGCTGAAACAGGCCCTTGCGGCAAAGGAGAAAGGTTGATTCAAGCCTTTTATTAAGGAGCTTTTCCTGATGTCTTTTATTAAATGTTGGCTTGTTATTTTGGTTCTGCCGTTGCTGTTTCTTTTTCAAGGTTTAGAGGCGGCGGCTACGGACTGGGGAGGATTGCTGGACACCGTTAAAAAGGCAGCGGGCCAAAATGAAAGCCTTTCCACGGGAGAGATTGCAGATGGTTTGAAGGAGGCCCTTGAAATCGGGACGGAAAACGCCGTCAAAGCGGTGGGTAAGACGGGCGGATACACCGATAATTCCGAAATCAAGATTCCCCTTCCCGGTTCCATTGAAAAGGTTCGGGGGATGCTCACGGCTCTGGGGTATGGTTCCCAGGTGGACGAATTTGACAGAAGCATGAACCGTGCTGCGGAGATTGCGGCGCCAAAGGCAAAGGCCATTTTCTGGGACAGTATCAAACAGATGACCTTCTCCGATGCCAAGGGTATTTTGAACGGCGGAGACACAGCCGCCACCGATTATCTTAAAAAGAAGAGTTCCGGTCATCTGGAAGAGGTTTTTCGCCCCATCATTCACAATGCCATGGGCGAAGTGGGGGTCACCCGCAAATATCAGGCTCTGGCGCAACCCCTTGAAAACATCCCCTTTGCCAAGGGTACGGTTCCGGATCTGGATGGGTATGTCACCGACGGCGCTTTGAAGGGACTTTTTTACATGCTGGGGCAGGAAGAAAAGAAAATTCGAGAAAATCCCGCGGCCCGGGCCACGGACCTCTTAAAGAAGGTCTTCGGCGGGTCGTGAAAACCCTGGAAGAGGAGGGATTGATATGGAACTGGAAGGCAAGAAGATCATTATTTTGATTGAAGAGATGTTTAATGACCATGAATTCTGGTATCCCTACTACCGTTTGAAAGAAGCCGGTGCGGAAGTGGTTGTGGTGGGATCGGGCAGCGCCGATACGTACAAGGGGAAATCCGGAACCGTGGGAAAGCCGGATGTCAGTGTTGATCAGGTGAATGCCGCTGATTTTGACGGCATCATTATTCCGGGCGGGTATGCCCCGGATATGATGCGGCGGCATCCCAAAATGGTGAAACTGGTGAAATCCATTTTTGAAGCGGGCAAGGTGGTGGCGGCCGTCTGTCATGCCGGGTGGATGCTGGCTTCCGCCGAGATACTGGAAGGCCGGACAGTGACCTCCTTTTTCGCCATCAAGGATGATCTGGTGCACGCGGGTGCCACTTGGGTGGACGAGGAAGTGGTGGTCGACGGAAACCTCATTACCAGCCGAACCCCGGATGATCTTCCAGCTTTCATGAGAGCCATCATTAAAGAAATTGCATCATAGCTCGCCGGTCTTTTCAAATGTTTTTTAATATGACGGGTTCTCGTCTGGTAAATCAGGCGGGAACCCGTCATTTTCTTCTTTGTTCCTGCATCATGTTTTTCGAGGGCAATCCCTCACTAAATAACCCATTCGCCTCAGGGATGTCTCGCTGACATGGATTTGAGGATGCCGACGGTACCGATGAGCAGCCATGAGAACTCAATGATAAAAGCGGACAGATTGAACTTAAAATATAGTGAAATGCAAATAAATAAAGCACCAAATAAATTCATAACGCTAAATTTTATTGATTTATTGTCTATTTTATATATTTTAAGCAATAATTAGGCACGTAGAATCAAAAAAACGCCAACGTTGCCCAAAAAATCGTACCAATGATATATCATTTTGAATCCTCAGAAAGTAAATTCAATGCTTTTTGTCAGAAGCAGCTCAGGGTTTTCGTTCTTTTGTTTGAATCAATCATTAGCGGGTGAACCTGTGTCCGCGGGGAAGAACAGCCAAGAAGAAAATGGACAGTTTGGGATTTAGGATATTTATCAGCAGGCCCTTTAACGCAATCTTTCGAAGCGCCTGTTTTTGATGGGAATCGTTAAATTTAAGGGCGCCTTTCTCACGCCACATGGACCACGCCAGATAGAGTAAATAGCTGGAAAACGTGTGCATAGGGGCCATTGTTTATTTCGCAGGGGGCCTTGGGCCGGTCATTCCGCATTCTGTTTAGCGATCAGCGCAGCCCCCAATGCGCCCACCAGTTGGGGGTCATCCGGCACTGAGGGTATTTCTCCCAGGCTTTCTGCAAAGAGGGCTACCACCCCCTGATTTTTGGCCACGCCCCCGCTCATGGTATACGGTCCGGCAGGGCCCACGGAACGTACCATGCTCATGATCCGGTTTACAACGGAGCGGTGAAGCCCTTTGATGATTTCAGCCAGGGAATGGTTGCGGGCAACGAGGGAGACAATTTCGCTTTCCGCAAAAACCGTGCAGACACTGCTGATGGCCACTTCCCCTTGGGCTGAAAGGGACAATTTTCCCAGGTCTTCCAGGGTGAGTTCCAGTTTTGCGGCCATCACCTCCAGAAAACGCCCGGTGCCGGCGGCACACTTGTCGTTCATGGTGAAATTGAGGACCTTGCCACCCGTTCCCACCCGAATAACCTTGGAATCCTGCCCGCCGATGTCGATCACGGTATGACAATGGGGGAAGAGGTGCCGGGCGCCCATGGCATGGCATGAGATTTCGGTGACGGCTTTTTTCGCAGCGGGCACAGCGGTGCGTCCGTATCCGGTACCGATGATGCATGCGATTTGGTCCATGGACACGCCCGCCTGTTCCGCTGCCTGCCCCATGGCCGACTCCGCCGCCCGGGTGCTGTTGGCCCCGGTCATGGTAATGGCACTACCCGCTATTTTGGCATTTTCGTCGATCACCACCACATCCGTGGAGAGCGATCCCACATCAACGCCCATGTAATAGGTCATGATATCCCTCAGTGTTTTTCCCGTATTATTTTAGCCCGATCCGTCTGTAGATATCGTCAATCCGGAGCCCTTCCCGGACCATATCCGCCAGGCGGTTGAAGGCGGGTTCCAGGTCATAGGTGGCCGTGATTTTGCCCAACGGTTTCATGCCGCGCCGTTTTCTCTGGCAGTCGATAAACCAGCGTCTGAAAGCATCCCGGTCAAAGACGCCGTGAAGGTATGTTCCCCAGATCATCCCGTTTTGCGACCTCAGCCCGATAGTCTCGCCGTTCTCCCCTGCGATGATGGGGGAAGCCTCTTTCCCTTCCGTCTTGCCGTGGTGGATCTCATACCCTTCCAGCTCAAAACCGGTTTCCAGGTGTTTGGCCTTGATGGCCTTGAGCGTTTTTTCCCGGTCGAGGGTGGTGGTGATATTTAAAAGTGAAAGACCCTGCATGGTTTTGCCGCCGGATTCGATGCCGTGGGGGTCATGAATGGTCGTTCCCAGCATCTGAAAACCGCCGCAAACACCCACGATTTCCGTTTCACCGTTGCTGGCAAACGTCCATATGCGTTCGGCAAAGCCTTCTTTAAACAGGTAATCGATATCCCCGATGACGTTCTTGCTCCCCGGCAAAATCATCACATCGGGGGTACCCAGATCCCGCACGTTTCCGATGACGCGCAGGGTTACGTCGGGTTCCATCTTAAGGCAGTCGAAGTCCGTAAAGTTCGAAATGTGAGGCAAATCAATCACCGCAATATCTATGGCATCTTTATTGACCGTTCCCCTGTCTTTAACTATCTGGTTTTTAAAGGAGACCGAGTCTTCTTCCGGAAGCCCCAGGTTCCTGATGTAGGGGACCACCCCGTAAGTGGGAAGCCCGGTATATTGTTCCGTAAAATCGATGGCATCATTCAGCAGGTCCTTCTGGCCGCGAAAACGGTTGACGATAAAGCCCGCCATACACGCCCGTTCCCATTCGGAGAGAACCTCCATGGTGCCGATAAAGGACGCAAAAACACCCCCCCGATCGATATCCCCCACCAGCAGCACAGGGGCCCGCGCATAATCGGCCATTTTCATGTTCACGATGTCATGGTGCTTCAAGTTCACCTCTGCCGGGCTTCCCGCTCCTTCAAGCACAATCACGTCGTTTTCCGATGCCAGGGTATCGTAGGCCTCTTTGACGAACTCAAATGCGGTCGGTTTATATTTAATGTAATGGTTCACATCCATGTTGCCCACCGGCTTTCCCATGACGACCACCTGGGACCCCGTATCACTGTTGGGTTTGAGCAGTACCGGGTTCATCCTTACATCCGGTTTCAGCCGGCAGGCCTGGGCCTGTACCACCTGGGCACGACCCATTTCGCCGCCATTTTCCGTCACATAGCTGTTTAGCGACATGTTCTGGGCCTTGAATGGGGCCACATGGTAACCGTCCTGGAGGAGAATGCGGCAAAGGGCCGCCGTCATAATACTCTTGCCGGCATTGGAACTGGTTCCCTGAAGCATTACTGCCGGCGGCCGTTTCTTTGCTTTGGCTCGATCTCCTGTCCTTAACAGTGGGCGAAGGGCTTCAACCAGTCGAACATTGTCACGGGGATTTCGGACGGCGATCCGGAAGAAGCGGTTGTCCAGGCCCTCGTAATTATTGCACACTCTGATGGCGATGCCTCTTTCCAGAAGCCTCGATGCCAATTGGGGAGCGTCCATGTCGCTCCGGTTCATGCGAATGAACAGATAATTGGCCTCGCCTTCATACACATACAGACCGGGTAGTTTACTGAGAGCCTTTGACAGTTGCGCCCGCTCTTTGTTGACAAGAACCTTTGTCTGCTCGATGAGCCGGGCGTCACCAATCGCTTTTTCGCCAACCCGTTGCGCGATGGTATTGACTGACCAGGGCGGCATCAACCTGTCTATGGCGTCGATTCTCTCCTTTACGCCAGCCACAAAGCCCAGTCGAAGCCCCGGAATGGCAAAACTCTTTGTGAGAGAACAGAGAACCAACATATTCTGGAGCCGCTTATCGATGAGCCGATCAAGCCCTTCCACAAAATCCCCAAAAGCCTCATCGATAATAAAAAGGGTATTCGAATTGGCCTTTGCCAGGCCAATGATGACGTTCGGGTTGATGGACCTACCGGTCGGGTTATTGGGCTGCCCCAGAAAAACCAGTTCGTCTCCTTTAAGTTTTTCCTGTAATCGTTCGGTATTAAAGATGAAATTTTCTTCTTCCAACAACGCCAGCTTTTCCACTGAAAGCCCTGCCAGTTCGCAGGCAGTGGCATAGTCCGCATAGGATGGAACGGGAATCACGGCCCGTTTTTTTTCAAATGCCCTCGGTATAATGTAAAGTAGCTCGGTTGATCCGTTCCCGAAAAGAACTTCATCCGGCGATAGCAGCCATTGATCGCAAAGGGCCTTTACCAGTGGTGTACAATCCGGGTCGGGGTAATTGACCAGATCGGAAAGGCTGGCGCTGACAACGGGACGGAACCATTCGGGAAGTCCCAGCGGGTTGATGTTGGCGGAAAAATCTAGGATTTCCTTTTCAGAAAGCCCTGCTTTGTTGGCAATCAGCCTGATGTGGCCGCCATGCTTGAATTCTTTCATCGTTTCTCTTTGTACTTTCGTTATTTTCCGTGGCAAAAAAAACCCGAAGCCATTATCCATGGCTTCGGGATTCCGTATTCAATCCGTTACAGACAGCCCCCTCCCGTCCACGAAGGGTTTTTTCCGACTGTTTTTTACCGGCAGGTCTTCTGGCTTCCTCCCTCTTTCAGCGGCCTTCCCGGCAAAAAACATCCCAGTGACTTGAACTTGCTAAAAAAGTTCCACTTTTTGGTTCGGACAATAGTGGAGAGGTTACAGCGGCGGGCCCGCGACGGAATCACACCGTCTTCCCTTGACCGGTTGGTGAAGAATCTATAGCAAGAAGAGATTCCTGTCAAGATCAATATCTTGCCTGGCCATAAGGCGGCATGACAATTCTTGGACACGATTTTTCTCTTTTGGCGTACCTTGTTCCGTCAGCATTTCTGCGCTATCGCCGGGGCGTGCTAGAAATGATAGTTCAGTCCGAAAACCACGGGCAAGGTCCAGAAGGCATCCGCGTCCGAGAGGTTGCCCAGGGCCGAATCGGGGGCCCCCAGATACCGCGCCTTCACATCGACGGATACGCCCCACGGCCCCCAGCGGTATTCTGTGCCGACCCCCACGTCAAAGAGGAACACCCACGAAGAATTCCAATACCGGCCCTCGAAGGCCCCGTACCGGATATCCACCGAGGACAGGTTAGCGGCCCCCACATCCAGTCTCAGATACAGGTCCCAAGGGGACATTCCGGGGACCATGTGAAATTTCCCTCCGGCATACACGGGAACCACATCGAGATCGTCAAAGGCAATCCCTTCATAGGTGTCGCCGTCATACACCTCGTAGCCGATTCCCCCGACAGCGCTGAACCAGCGGCAGAACCGCCATGAAAACTCGCCGCCGAATCCCAGGCCCGTATCGAAGGCGTCCGTGTAATCCGGTGCTCCCTGGCCGGTGCCGGCCTCGCCGGAAATAAAGGGTGTCGCTTGGACCCAGAGGCGCACGGCGGCCCTGTCTTCCTGGGCGCGCCCTTCAAGGGGAAACAGTAGCATCAGCGAAAGGATACCGAACAATACACTGCCGATCACTGCCTGTCGATTCATGACTTCCTCCCTTTTAAGTACCGTTAGGCATATCCTGCTTACTTCGTTACCTCAACAATCTGCCGCAACCGGGGTCCAAGATGCTGCGGGTGCCGGAGCCGGACGAGCAGCCGGACCAGACGGCCCCTGGGTGTAATGACTGGACATGAGACTCAGAACTCATGGTCCACAAAGGTCACGGAGAGGTGGGTGAGGGAATCCAGATTTACCCCATAATTGTAGTCGCCGCTGTCGTTGCTGCCCTCTCCCTGGATGTTCACAAAGGCATAGTAGTGGACCCCCGGCTCCACCGTAAAGGAGAACTGGGCGTCAAGGGATTGCGACCAATGATTGGTCTTGTCCAGATGCTTGGGTATGCCTGAGTGATAAAAATGGGCTGCAAAATTCTGGTGGGTGGCGTCGATCACCCCGCCCTCCACGGCAATTTTACAGTCGGCCGAGTAGTTTTCAATGTGTTTATAGGTGGTCCCGTCCGCGTTTCCGGCGACGTTGAGGTACGCCGTTGCGGAGCCGGTCCCGTTATAGGTGAAATCATGGGCCCACTCCAGCTTCTGCGTTATGTTGGAACTGCTGTTAACATACTTATTGCTCGCGGATAAATTGAGGACCAGGCTGCCGTTTGCATCCAGTTCGTCAGTACCGTTGAAAATGACGTCCCCGCTCTTGTTTACCGTGTACTGGTCGCGATGGAACGCGGAAGGATCCATCATGACTTCCTTGCCGCCGACGCGAAACGGGGTCAGGAAATAGCCGTAGGAAATCTCGCCGTCCGGGTCCTGAACATAGTCTTTGGTATAAGTGGTCACCACTGCGCTGCCCAGAATATGGTACTGCTGTTTGTCCGTCGTGTAACTGGTCGTGTACGTGCCCGGGTCGAAAGCCCCGAGATCGCCTCTGAGCAGGGTGTAGATCGTTCCCTTCTGCAAATCGCCCAGGTCGACGTTCTTCAGGGTGCCCCAGTAATCATAGGGGCGGTCCTGGGCATCCACATCCAACTTCTTCCCCGCCGTGCCGATCCACTGATTTGCATTGATGGCGCCCATCTCCTGGATGTCGTGGACCAGGTTTCCCGTTCCAAAGGCGCCGAGTCTCAGCCCGTAGTGATCCTCGCCCAGGGTCTGAATCAAGAAGAACGTGGACCTGGCCAGGATGTCCTGCGCGGTATCGGGGAGGAAATTCTTCTCCCAGAAAAGCCCGCAGTTGTTTACGACCAATTTCAACACGTTATACAGGAACCGGTCGGTCTCCTCCTGGATCATGGGTTGAAAGGTGCCTGTCAAATAGCTGTAGGCGGGGGTCTCCCCCTCGTCATCGAGTGCGGTCTCCATGGTGGCCGCGGCGCCTGAAATGGATTGGTAATTGAGGGCCTCCACCACCATGTTCGCCCCTTTGAATTGGTAAAAAAGCAGGACGCTGAAATACTGTTCCAGGGTCTGGTAATACGCCATCAGCTGATTGCTGCTTACCGGCCCCTGCAGGAGGAAGGTTTTCGTCCACAGATCCAGTAGGCCGTCGGTACTCCCCACGTCTGGGAGGATGGCGTCATGGATCTGCTGCACCTGGTCCTGGATGTCCCACGCCCCGTTGATATTCTCCACCAGCGTGGTGATCTGGGCCTTTGTGGTCTGGGTTACGTCCTTGGAGCGCAGGAAGGAGAAGTACTTCAGGGTGTTGGTATCCCCGTGACTGTCCTTTTCTTCCGGACCATAATGGGTCTTGATCGTTGAGATCGCATCCTGGGCGGCCTGGCCCTGGATATAGGTTTCGACGGCGTTGGTGTCCATGGAGAGCTGCTGGGCCAATGCCTTCAAGGCCGTGATGATCTGTCCCAGGTCACTGAGGATTCCCTGGAGGTCGCTTTCCATTTCCGAAAGCCTGGAATCTTGGTCTCCACCGCCGTCCAGCAGTCCAAGGATCCATCCGGTGCCTTCATCTCCGAGTTTGGTCAGGGCGCCTTGCAGCAGGGCCTTCATGGCGTCGGAAAAGAAGGACGAGCCGACGGCATCCACGTTGTAAAAGGACCGGGTTTCTCCCTCCTTGAGTTCATCCAGGAGCTGGCCCACAAAAACGGTCATGCCCTGTGCGGCCTCCGCCTGCTTCCTGAAGCGGTAGTTGGAAAAATAGTAGCAGTACCACTCGCTGCTGTAGATGACGTCGTCCAGGCCCACCGACTCCGGGATCTCCAGGTAGGCTTCCACGGCCGACGCCGCCACCTTGTAGGAAGTCCCCGGATGGCGATCCAGATAAGCGGCCAGCAGCGTGGTGATGGCGGTCACCTTGTATGATTGCGTGTCGTCAAAATGTTGGATATCTCGGGCCAGCTCATAGTCGAAGGGCTGGTCATTCAGCCAGCCTTCGTCGATCCTCACCGTGAAGGATTCCGGCAATGGAAGGGTAATGGAAAACGAGCCGTCTTCTCCGGTCGCGTTATCCACCGAGTGGAGCAGCATACCGGAGCGGTCGTATATGCACACGGTCGCCCTTGAAAGGGGAACATCCAGAAAGGCTTTTCCCCGCAGCGTCCGGGGATGCTGCAAGGAAAGTTTGTCCTTGACCAGATCCGCCGAGTTTGCGGCAGTGGCTGTCGATAAGACACTGATTGCGAGGAATGCGGCCAAAAAGGCCGCCCCCGAGATCCGATGGATAAGACGCTTTTTTCCTCCCAGCATTCGTCATACCTCCCTGGTTAAGTACTAT
>JAJDOH010000284.1 GCA_022340265.1 Deltaproteobacteria bacterium
CAGCAAAACGCGCCCTACATTCAATATCCCAACCTCTCCCAGTATCATCAACTAAGACATGCAACCTTCACCCGGCACGGTGGTGTCAGCCATCCCCCCTACAATTCTCTCAACACCAGCTATGCCGTGGGGGATTCCGAGAAAAATGTGGCGGCAAACCTGATGATCATCAAGCACACCATGGATGTCCGCCGAATTCTTTCTACGCGGCAAACCCATGGAAGCGAAATCCTGATCGCCGGAGCGGAAACAACTGAAATGGCGGCGGCCGCGTGGCAGGCAGATGCCATGATAACAAATAGTACCGACACAGGGCTGATGATCAAACAGGCCGATTGTCAGGCGGTGATTCTTTTTGACCCACGGGAAAATGTCATTGCCAATGTTCATTGCGGGTGGAAAGGGAACGTGAGGAATATACTGGGCCGGGTTGTCCGTACCATGGCTGGTCATTTCCACTGCAGATCAGGAGATCTTGTTGCCGCCATCGCGCCTTCTCTTGGCCCCTGTTGTGCCGAGTTTGTAACCCATAAAGAAATTTTTCCTCCGGATTTCAATGAATTCAGGGTTTCGGAAAACCATTTCGACCTCTGGCGCCTGAGTTCACATCAGCTCGTTATGGAAGGGGTCGATCCCAATAATATTACAGTCTCAAAAATTTGCACCCGATGTCACACGGATCGCTTTTTTTCGTACCGAGGAGAGGGTGTAACCGGACGATCCGGAACATTTGTCATGCTCAAATAATCAACTGGCTTTTGTGCCCCCATTAGTTTAAAATCTGCAGGATTAAGACATCAAACGCGTCCCAGCATAGGTTCATTAAAAAGAAAGGAATACATCAGAAATGCCCACCAAATATATTATCGTAACAGGCGGCGTACTTTCCGGATTGGGCAAAGGCATTGCGGCTGCTTCAATCGGCCACCTGCTCTCCACAAAACTGAAAATAGTTCCCATCAAGTGTGACGGTTATCTGAATGTCGATCCCGGAACCATGAATCCTTTTGAACACGGCGAGGTTTTCGTTCTTGATGACGGCGCTGAGGTGGACATGGATTTCGGGCATTATGAGCGGTTTCTGGGGGTTTGCTGCAAATCCAAGTGGAATTTAACCATGGGCAAGGTTTTTGACATGGTCAGAAAGAAGGAAAGACGCGGCGATTATCTGGGCAAAACAGTCCAGTATATACCCCATGTAACAGACCTCATTAAAGAGCACATCGGACAGGTGGTCAAAGAAGAATCTCCGGATCTGGTGATCGTTGAAATCGGTGGAACCGTCGGAGACATCGAAAATGAGCTCTTTCTGGAAGCCATGCGCCAGATGAAAAAGGATGTCGGAAGGAACAATATCGTTTTCGTCCATCTCACCTACGTGCCCATTCCAGCCGGCGTCAATGAGCAGAAATCCAAACCCACCCAACAAAGCGTCAACCTTTTACAGCAGCGCGGCATATTTCCGGATATCATCATCGGCCGTTCCCAGGAGTTTCTCACACCCGAAGTCAAAGCAAAGATATCCAATTTTTGCGATGTCAGACCCGAAGCCGTTATAACGGGTCTCGATGTGGATGATATTTATGAAATTCCCATCATTTTTGAACGTGAGGGCCTGCCGGAAAACATTCATAAAAAACTGAATATTTACAGCCCGCCGGATCTTAGAAAATGGAAAAACCTGGTAGACAATATCAGAAATCCTGAAAAAGAGATTACGGTGGCCATGTGCGGAAAGTACACCAAGCTGGAAGATTCTTACGCGTCTATCATTGAATCCTTCAACCACTGCTCCGCGCACCTGAGATGCAAAATCAACCTTAAGTGGGTTGAAACCACCGGACTCAAGGATGCGGGCCGGTTGGGTCAAATTGATGGCCTAGTGGTTCCCGGCGGTTTTGGATCGCGGGGTTCCGAAGGGAAAATAGAAGCGATCCGTATGGCAAGAGAATCGAATATCCCCTTTCTGGGGCTCTGTCTGGGCCTTCAACTGGCAGTCATTGAGTTCGCAAGACATGTGTGCGGCCTGGAGGGTGCCAATTCCACGGAAATGGACACTGGGACTCCCCATCCCGTTATTGATATTCTTCCGGAACAGAGAACCATTACCGAGAAAGGGGGTACCATGCGGCTCGGCGCCTACCCCGCCCATCTGGTAAAGGGGTCTATGGTGCATTCCCTGTACGGTACCGAAGAAGTATCCGAACGACATCGTCACAGGTATGAGGTGAATCCGGATTATCATGAGGCGCTTAAAGAGAAGGGAATGGTCTTTTCCGGCATGTCGCCCGACGGAAAACTGGTGGAGTTTATTGAATTGCCCCAGTTGAAATTCTTCTGTGCCACGCAGGCACATCCCGAGCTCAAATCGCGTATGGAATTTCCCGCGCCCCTGTTCTTCGGATTTGTAAAAGCATGTATGGCATGATCAGGATGAGAGGTAATATCGAATAATGCTTCGGCCCAGGCGATTGGCTCGCACGCCCAGCACTTTTCCATGAATTCCAAGCACGGCGATGCAAATACTTTTTTTGTGATTCGGAGGAACAACAAAAGCAGTTAACCAGTCATATTTAAACCGATCATCTCGATCATTGATGGTGCCCGTTTTCGCCCCTAAATCCACATTCTTATATATCTTCCGGCGCCTTTCCCGGTAAAATGTTTTTCTGCAGGTACCGTGAATGATGGTGTCTTCCATGAGTATCCGCAATTCTTTTGCGGTTTCAGGACTCATGGAAACCCCCATGGGTGATTTGCGGTTTTCATAGAGTACCTCTCCCGCCTCATTGATGACCCGTTTGACAACCCATGGTTTCATCATCACCCCATCATTGACCACAGCGGATGCCAGAAGTGCTGCGTGCAACGGGGATATGGTGGTTCCTTTGTTAAATCCGCTGGCCAGTTCCGCCATGCCGAAATCATCTTTTGGAACAAAAACTTCGCTCTTGCCAACGGGAAAATCAAAGGGAATGGAGCGCTCAAAAAAGAGTTTTTCAGCCGATTTCTGCAGCAATTGATAATCCAGTTCATGGATGCCCAGTTTTCCGAAAACCGGATTGATGGAGGAGGCAAAGGCTTTCTTGAAAGAAATGTTGTTGGAATACCTGCTTTCTTTCTCTTTCAACTGGTTTTTGTAGAGGGTATGTTTTCTACCCACAAAGGAAACTGTCTTATCAGGGGAAAAATCGGCAAATTCAAAGGCCGCTGCTGCCGAAACTATTTTAAAAAGACTGGCTGCGGGGTAATCCGCTTTCAGGCAAAGGCTTTCCCCTTTCTTTTCACTGTCGTAACTGACCATGGCAAGAATTCGGCCGTCGTCAGGCTGCATGACAACGACCGCAGCTTTTACGGTATTGGACGTTTCAAGCAAGTGCTGAATGTAAGCCTGAAAATCGGTATCAACCGAAGACTCCACAATCAGAGGAATACCCTCTTTTTTCAAGGTGAAGTGTTCTTCGATATGAGCGGGATCCAGATTGAGGTCCTCGATACCGCCGATCAAGAGCTTTTCAGAAACCTCTTGTTTTTTCGCCTCATTCGGCTTGGTGATGGCAGATAGCGCATCTCCATTCCGTTTGGCATGGTTCTGGTGCCACGGAATTGGAAAAAAGAGGAGGTAAGCGGTGGCAAGGAGGCAAAGAAACAAAACCAAAAGGCGGACGCGCTTGCTGAAAAGTCCTTTTGTGCGTTTCTTGCCGAAATTGGGATTGTGATCTCGCCAGCCTGAGCTGTAAGGAAAGCGCTTATCCATCTTTGGCCTTTGCTATTTCAATAATTCCGCCCAGAAACGGCCTCAGGGCCTCCGGAATTTCAACACTCCCGTCTTCCCGCTGATAATTTTCCAGAATGGCCACCACAGTCCGTCCCACCGCGAGACCTGATCCGTTTAACGTATGCACCAGTTCATTTCCGGACTTTCCTTTTCGTTTGAAGCGGATATTCGCCCTTCTCGCCTGAAAATCCACGAAATTACTGCATGAAGATATTTCCCTGTACAATCTCTGCCCTGGCAACCATACCTCCAGGTCGTAGGTTTTTGCCGCAGAAAAACCGATATCTCCTGTGCAGAGGGTCACCACGCGATATGGTAATTCAAGCCGCTTCAAAATTTCTTCAGCGTTTTGGGTCAGTTTTTCCAGCTCGTCGTAAGAATCCTCCGGTCTTGAGAATTTGACCAGTTCCACCTTATTGAACTGATGCTGTCGTATGAGACCACGGGTATCCTTGCCGTAACTTCCCGCCTCCGACCTGAAACAAGGGGTGTAAGCCACATAAGTGGCCGGAAGATCGTCTTCTTGGAGAATTTCCTCACGGTACATATTGGTAACCGGAACTTCCGCAGTGGGTATGAGATACAGGTCTCTCCCCTTTACCTTGAAAAGGTCTTCTTCAAACTTGGGCAACTGGCCGGTTCCGAACATGGAAGCAGCATTCACCATGAAGGGGGGAAGAATTTCAGTATACCCATGTTCTGTTGTATGGATGTGTATCATAAAATTGATCAGCGCACGTTCCAGGGCAGCACCGACGCCACGATAAAGCGCAAACCGTGCGCCAGAGAGTTTGGCGGCACGGGCAAAATCGAGAATGCCCAAATTTTCACCGATCTCCCAATGCGGGAGCGGTTCAAATGGAAAATCCCTGATGTCACCCCGGGTCCGAATAACCGGATTGTCCTTTTCATCTTTTCCCACGGGAACGGATCGGTCCGGAATATTGGGGATCAGTTGAAGGAGCTGTTCCAATTTTTCCGAGACATGGGGGAGTTCCTTTTCCTTTTCTTTAATTTCCGCTGAAACCGTTTTCATTTCAGCAATGACGTTCAAGGCATCCTGGCCATTCTTCTTCATTGTGGCGATATCATCGCTGACAGTGTTCCTGTGGTGCCTCAGTGCTTCCAAAACCGAAAGCTGTTCTCTTCTTTCTTCATCCAAGGCTTCAAAATGTGAAACATCCAGATCGTATCCGCGGTTTTGAATCATCTTTTTGATATCTTCCAGATTCGATCTGACAAATTTAAGGTCAAGCATGATTGTCTCCCAACGTTCGCAAACCATTTTCCACAAATACTTTGTTGACTTTTCTACATGATGCATCGCCAATGGTCAAACTTTTTAAAATCCTCAAGCAAATTGAACTTTATAAAAATTCATGTTATAGACGGATGTGACTAGAACGATGCACCCCATGATTTATATATGACCCCCCAAAAAAATGAATTCCGGAGGAAAGGAGAAGTTTTGTAGACCGATGAAGAAGAATCGATATTTTTCCTTTAAAATAAACCGCATATGAAAAAAAACCGAACGACGAACCATCCAAGCGCCGTGTGGCGTTTCCTAAGTACCGTTAAACTGACCATTGTTCTTTTAATTCTGCTGGCCATCGTTTCCATTTTGGGGACACTGATTCCCCAGGGACAGGAGTCTGTGGAATTTGCACGAAGTCTCGACCCTGCCATGCTTCGTTTCCTATCGACATTGCAACTTTTCGATATGTATAATGCACCCTGGTTCAGACTCATTATTGCATTTCTTGCCCTTAATTTGATTGTCTGCTCCATTAACCGTTTTCCCACTACCTGGAAGCGCTTCACCTCAAAACCTGCTCCGGACCGAAAAAAGCCTTTTGAAAATGGTGATCTTGAAGATCGCTTTCAAGTCCACTTCAGCGCAGATGAAGCGGCATCACGTGTTGAAAAGATATTTAAATCGGCCTACAAGACCGTACGTCGCAAAACCGGTGGTGGGAACCATTATTTTTGTGGCGATAAAGGGCGATTCTCTTATTTTGGTGTCTATGTGGTTCATCTGAGTGTGCTGTTAATACTCATGGGAAGCCTGCTGGGATCTTTTTTTGGTTTTGAGGCTTTTGCCAATATTCTGGAAGGAGAAAAAACAGATCGGATTTTCATAAGGAAAACCATGAAACCTTTGAAGTTGAACTTTGATGTCCGCTGTGACAAATTTTCAGTTGATTTTTACAAAACCGGTGCTCCAAAAGAATTCAAATCCATCCTCACGTTTCTGGTCGATGGAAAACCTGTTCGAACCAGTGATCTTCTCGTTAATCATCCCGTAACGTTCGGCGGTGTTACATTTTATCAGGCCAGTTACGGATCCGTCGCCGGCAAGGAACTACAGTTGCGCATTGTACGCAAATCTGGTGAACCCAAGTCTTGGGACATGACCGTTAAGGGGGAAACGGATTACCCGTTGCCGGGCGGAGATGGAACTTTTAAGGTGGTCGACATGAGAAATGATATCATGGGATTGGGTCCCGCCGCACTGATTTTGGTTCAACCCAAAACAGGAAAGCCAATGGATTTCTGGGTCTTCAAGGACCATGCCGCCGTTCAAAAAAAACTCCCTGCGCCCATGCTCGCTTCCGCCAAATTCAATGCTGAAGCTTTTTCTCCCTACCGTTTTTCACTTTCAGGTCTCAAAAGCCTTTATTACACGGGGCTTCAAGCCAACAAAGATCCGGGGGTACCCATTGTGTGGGCGGGTTGTTTTCTTATGGTGACCGGTTTGTTTGTGACCTTTTTCCTCTCCCACAAAAGGCTGTGGGTACATGTTGTTTCAGAGGGTGCCGACGCCAGAATCCAGGTGGCGGGAACCACCAATAAAAACCCTGTGGGACTTGAGACGGAACGTCGCAGTCTCATACAAAAGCTTAAAAACGAATTTGACATAAAGGGTTAACACATTATGGATAGCGCTGTAATTCTGAGTTATACCACCTTTATATACTTTTTTGCCTTCATGGCTTATTTGCTTGGCATGGTTATGCATCGCGGTTTTTTTTCACGCCTGGGCACCTATATTTCTCTTCTTGCTTTTGCAGCTCAGACCCTCGGTATTATTCTCCGTTGGGTGGAATCGTACAAAATGGGTATCGGTCATGCGCCCTTCAGCAACCTATATGAATCACTGGTTTTCTTTGCATGGACGTTGATGTTGCTTTATCTCCTGATGGAGTGGCGCACCAAGAATAGGAGCATCGGTACATTCGTGACGCCGCTGGCCTTCCTGGCCATGGCATACGCCTCCTTTTCCCCCAGCATCAGCAGTCACATTCAGCCACTGATTCCGGCGCTGAAAAGCAATTGGCTAATCAGCCATGTGATCACCTGTTTTTTTGGTTATGCTGCGTTTGCGCTGTCGTTCGGGATCAGCATCATGTACCTGTTGAAACGTCCTGATAAGGCGGAAGAAAGAAACCTTTTTCTACGGCTCATCCCATCAAGAGCTATTCTGGATGATCTCAGCTACCAGATGATCGTCATTGGTTTTCTCATGCTGACCCTGGGCATCATCACCGGATCTGTTTGGGCTCACTCCGCGTGGGGGACTTACTGGAGTTGGGACCCCAAAGAAACCTGGTCCCTGATTACCTGGCTGGTGTATGCTGCTGTGATCCATGCCCGGCTGGTAAAAGGCTGGACGGGGAAAAAAATCGCGATTCTTTCCATCGTGGGTTTCGCCTGCGTCCTATTTACCTATTTTGGCGTTAATTACCTGGCCGGGCTTCACAGTTACGGAAAAAAATAATCACTTATCACTATGGTTTCTCTTGACAATTTCAGTATACTTTGAAATTGTAAAAGACACTTTTCCCTTTTTAAATCCTTAAAAGAATGAGACGAGGTTTTAGCGATGCCCAAAATCATGATAGTTGATGATGATGTAATTACCGTTACAGAGTTAATCGAAGCTCTAAGGTCTTCCCGTTACGAAATTGGGGGAACTGCAGAGTCGGGTGATGAAGCTGTTAAAATGGCTAAAAAAACCCACCCGGATCTGGTTTTGATGGACATTGTGATGCCGGGTAAAATTGATGGCATCGAGGCAGCCAAGCAAATTCGGACGGACTTAAACATACCGGTAATATTCCTGACCGGCTATTCGGAAGAAGAATACATCGAGAGGGCCAAATCGGCCCGATCCTACGGGTATCTCTTGAAACCCTTTAATCACGCGCAGGTCAGTTCCGCCATCGAGATTGCGCTTTACAATTTTGGGCTTGAGAAATCACTGAAGGAAGCCCATGATAAACTTGAAAAGGTGGTGGAGGAACGTACGGCCGATTTGGAAAAGACCTACAATCAGATGAGTGCTCTCATCAATGCTTCTTCCGACGCGGCCCAATTACTGGACAAAAATGGAAACATCATTACCGCAAACAAGATAAGTGCCAAAAGGCTCAAGGCGCCGCTCAAAGAGCTTCTGGGCAAATGTGTGTACGATTATCTTCCCCCTGAGGTGGCCAAAAAGAGAAAAGGCAAGGTCGAACAAGTTATTAAGACGGGGAAACCGAGTCGTTTTGAGGATAAGATCGGCAGACTTGTTTTGCAGAACACCATGTATCCTGTGATGAACACAAAAGGAAAAGTGATTCAGTTGGCGGTTTATTCAAGGGACATTACTCAGGAGAAAAGGAATGTGGCGGCCCTCAAAAAGAGAGAAAAAGAGCTGAAAGCACGAACCAGAAGCCTGGAAGAAGCCAATACCGCCTTCAGCATATTGCTGCGGCGGCGGGAGGAAGACCGCACCAATTTTGAATCCTCGGTCGTCAGCAACATGAGCACCCTTATCAAACCCTATATTGAAAAACTCAAAAGCACCCCCCTCGATGCCATTCAGACCAACCACTTAAATGTGATCGAAACCAATCTGGAACAGATTATATCTCCATTTGTTCGGGACATCGGGTCCAGGGTACTTGATTTGACGCCTATGGAAATCCGGGTGGCCAATCTCGTCAAGGAAGGGAAAAGCAATATCGAAATTGCGGCAAAACTTTCCGTCTCGAAAAACACCATTTTGACACACCGGTTTAATCTACGGCGAAAACTGGGGATCAAGAACAAAAAGATCAACCTGAGAGCCTATCTTCTTTCGTTTCATTAATGGGGCGTTCGAGAACGATTCATCTCACTGGATCGTGACTTCGCCCTGGGGTTCTTCTGCCGTTTGAACGGGACCGAACTTCTGTTCGTATTTGTCAAGATTGTCTTTCAACGCATGAAGGATTCGTTTCATGTGACCCGGGCTTACGATGATGCGTGATCGAACCACTCCTGCCGGTGGCGCTATCATGATATAGTCCATAATGAATTCTTCAGCGGTATGGGTTACCGCCATATTGTTAGCGTAAACACCACCCACCAGCTCCTTGGGGAAGTCAACATTCATCTGCTTGGGATTGTTGTCCATCTCATTCTCCTTTTTTGTAACTTTTCAATTCCGTAAAAATCCGCCAAAATTTATCATAAACTCGAGAATTACAGCTACGTTTTATATAGAACATCACCCGCCATAGAGAAGGGAACAAACCGCAACGGCAGCCACTATCCCGGCCAGATCCGCCGTCAGAGCCGCTACAAGGGAGTGGCGAAATCGTTTGATCTGAACAGCGCCGAAATAGACGGCAAGCACATAAAAAGTCGTTTCCGTCGATCCCTGGATGGTGGAAACCAGATAGCCCGTGTAACTGTCGGGACCGATTCCGGGATTGTTCATGATGGAAGCCACGACGCCGTACGCACCGGATCCCGACAGAGGACGCAAGAATGCCATGGGAAGCGCATCCGCCGGCATTCCGATCTTTTCTGTCCACGGACCCAGGAAACCGACCATTGCCTCCATTGCGCCGCTGCTGCGAAGCATACCCACTGCTACCAGGATGGCAACCAGGTAGGGAATGATGCGAACGGCCACTTGAAATCCCTCCTTGGCGCCTTCAACGAAAACCTCGTAGATCGCTACTTTTCTTAAAATGCCGAATGCCAGAAAACCGAGCATCAGGCCGGGAATGATCCAGGGGGAAATAAGCCGGCCGAACAAAACGGTTAGCGGGATCAGGGACACCAGAATTACCATTGCAATTCCACACGCCCACAGGGGATAGCCTTTCTGGATCTCTAAAGGCGGAGTATCCGTGGGCTCAACCTCGTCTGGTTCCCCCGTTTGCTCTCTTTTGTCGGCATGGATTCTTTTGAAAAAAGGAAGCTTGCCGTAAAATTTTGTGGCGAGAATCGCAATGATGGTTGAAAAAAGCGTTGCAAAAAGGGTCGTGGGCAGAATGCCTGCAGGATCGGTAGATCCAGCTGCCGCCCGAAGGGCAATGACACCGGTAGGCAAAAGGGTGACATTTGAAGTATTGATGGCCAGAAACAAAACCATTGCATCCGTTGCAGTTCCCTTAACCGGGTTCAACCGGTCAAGTTCCTGCATGGCACGAATACCAAAAGGGGTGGCGGCATTCCCCAATCCCAAGGCGTTCGCAGACATGTTCAGGATCATGCTGCCCATGGCGGGGTGATCCGGAGGTACCGCTGGAAAGAGACGCACCATCAAGGGTCGGATCAGCCGGGCGATGATGGTGAGCATCCCTCCCGCCTCAGCAACCTTCATGAGCCCCAGAAAGAGTGTCATTACCCCCACAAGTCCCAGGGCCAGTTCCACCGAACCTGTGGCCGAATCCACCATGCCTTTGGAAAGCATTTCCATGGGGGAAATGCCTCCCGTTTCAGGCATCCAGTGCATCTGGTGCCAGCCAGCCGAGAGAAATGCCGTCAATACCATGAAAAAAAAGAGGAAGTTCATTTGACTTGGGGTTTAATACGGTTGCCCATGAGAAAATGGCTGCTGGTGATCAGGTAACCTACAAAAGATATCATCAACAGGGCACCCAGCAATTCTGAATCTCGGGCCTTTATAAGGTAAGCCATAAGAAATACGACCACGAAACCGAACATCACAATAAGGGTTCGTGGCAGACGGGTCAGGATGACCCTTCCAAAATGAACAAACCGAACATGACTCACCAGCAGAAGAGCGGTGAGGCATATCACCAGAATGACCGCCCACGGCCGAGTACAAAAGAGGCAGGCACCCAGTGCTCCCATTGCACCTGCCGGGCTAGGTAGTCCGTTAAAAACGCCGGGCGGTAGTTGTTGATCTTTTTTGTCAATTACGAGGTATCGCCATAACCGGAAACCAATGGCCAGCGTATAAAGAATGCCCAGTATCACAAAGGAGAGTTTCATATCCCCTTTGAGAATAATGAGCAATCCCGGACAGATACCAAAACTGACCAGATCAGCAATGTCATCCAGCCAAGGTCCGAAGCGTGTACCCCCATGCTTTTCGGCCATACGGCCGTCAAAGAGATCAAAAATCTGTCCCGCGAGGATCGCAAGGGTTGCATAGGCATACCGGTCGTCCAAGACCAGCACTATTCCCATGATACCGCAAAAGAGATTCAGAAGGGACAAAATGTCCGCGTAAAATCGGTTCGGAATGAGTTTAAAAACAATGGATGAAACGGACAAAATAATGCACAGATTCAGCATTTGCCTTGAGAAATTAGGCATCGGCAGCGCATCCTCCAGCAACGCACAGTAAATAATCAGGGAAAAACAGAGAACTGCTTTGATTTTACCAAAATTGTTTGCTGCCACTGAAAACAGGGTGAAACGTTTGATGATAGATCTCACCAGAAATTGACCGGATGCCTCAATGCCTGCCAGAATCCATGCCGCCGCCACGCTCAGATAGCCCTGGTATGCAAAAAAGAGAATGGGCGGCAAATAGGTTAATTTATCGCATAAGGGATCGATTTCCTCACCAAAAGAGGTGGTCAACCCGCACTGCCGCGCAACAAGCCCATCAACGCCGTCTAACACCGCTGAAATGGTAAACAAAAAGATACCCAGGGCGCGCTGCTCCGCCAGAAAATACAATAGGGTGCCTGAGACACCGATAATCACTCGCCAAAGGCATATGGTGTTGGGATGAAAAACCCAGTGTCCCCCAAGGAAATCTCTTCCTTTTTCAGTTCTTAAAGTCAGTACAAAAGCCAGATACATTAAGACGGAAAAGACTACGGATATACTAATGTAAACGATTCTGTCCAAATGGAGACTCCCCGTTGTTATCTCGCTAAAGCTATGGCATTCTATATCAGGTATCTGTACACTATGGTACTTATTTTTCCGCCTCGCTACAAGTCTTCTTTGTTTCCTTGTTTGATGGATCGATCTTATCTAATCTTGTTTTAATGGGTTCAGGATGCGGATGTTGATGGTGTCCCAATAATCATACGGAAACATGGCCTCCTCAGCGCACCGGAAGATTTACAATTTTGTTGATTTATTTTGTGCGATTTACATTTTTGTCTTTTCCAAAAGCATCTGGAAGTCGTTGGAACAGGCTGTATTTGTAGTATAAATCGGCATTCCCACAAAATGGCACATGGTTTGCACACTTGCGTATAAAATAAATTACGGGGGGGGAAAATAAACAATGAATTCAGGAGATACCGTTTTTGTATTGCTTTCCGCTGCGCTGGTCATGGTGATGACCCCAGGTCTGGCCCTTTTTTATGGTGGCATGGTCCGGAGCAAAAATGTTCTGGGAACACTGATGCAAAGTTTTTTCATATTGGGCGTCATCAGCATTGAGTGGGTCCTTTGGGGTTACACCATGAGTTTTGGACCGGATCACGGGGGTATTATCGGAGGATTGAGCATGCTGGGATTAAAAGGTGTAGGCATGACTCCCAGTCCCGATTATGGCTCAACCATTCCGCAATTGGCGTTTATGATTTTTCAATGTATGTTTGCTGTTATTACGCCCGCTCTTATTACCGGGGCATTTGCCGAAAGGATGAAATTCGGCGCCTTTGTCCTTTTTACCCTCTTATGGGCCACCTTCGTATACAATCCGCTCTGTCACTGGGTATGGGGCGTTGGCGGATGGATGGGAAAACTCGGTGCCCTTGATTTTGCCGGGGGAACCGTCGTTCACATCAGTTCCGGAATTTCAGCTCTTGCCGCAGCACTCATCGTGGGAAAAAGGTTGGGATACGGCACTACCTCTTTTATTCCTCACAACCTCCCCATGACTCTGACCGGTGCAGCCCTTCTCTGGTTCGGATGGTTCGGTTTTAACGCTGGAAGCGCTCTAGCCGCCGACGGTCTTGCCGCCAGCGCCTTCGTGGTGACCCATCTGGCTTCTGCTGCAGCCGCCGTGTCCTGGATCGTTTTTGAATGGATACACCGCGGCAAGCCGACCACTCTCGGCGTTGCATCCGGCGCTGTCGCGGGTCTGGTCGCCATCACTCCCGCATCGGGGTTTGTGGGTCCCATGAGTTCCCTCATCATTGGCTTTTTGGGAGGCGCTTTCTGCTATGGCGGTGTATTGCTCAAAACACGTTTGGGGTATGACGATTCGCTGGATGTTGTGGGTGTTCACGGTGTGGGCGGTACGTGGGGAGCTCTTGCAACCGGTCTCTTTGCTTCTACGGAAATCAACGCCGGCGGTGCCAACGGGCTTTTCTTCGGCAATCCCGGGCAATTGTGGATACAATTTGTTTCGGTTGTGGCAACCATGGCATTTGCCTTTATCATGACACTGATTATCCTGAAAGTGGTCGATATGGTAATGGGTCTTAGAATCAGTGAAGAAGAAGAACGTATGGGCATGGATACTACCATACACAATGAAGCAGGATACACTTATTAATTAACCATATAATTTTAAGGAGTAAACACCATGAAAAAGGTCGAAGCAATCATAAAACCGTTTAAACTGGATGACGTAAAAGATGGCCTGTCGGCACTGGGTGCCAAGGGCCTTACCGTTAGTGAAGTTAAAGGTTTTGGACGTCAGCGCGGCCATAAAGAAGTTTATCGGGGTGCCGAATATCAGGTTGATTTCGTGGCCAAAATCAAGATCGAAGTCGTTATGGAATCCGAACTGGTGCCTGAGGCCGTCAAAATCATCCAGGAAAAAGGGAGGACCGGGCAGATAGGGGACGGTAAAATCTTTATCATGCCCGTAGAGGAAGTCATCAGAATAAGAACGGGAGAAACCGGAAAGGAGGCCATATAATATTCTCCCATCCCCCCGCCCCCTGCCCGGGAAGAACTGTCTTGACACGAAGCCCACTCACATGTAACAGATGGGTTCTGATCAAAGAGGATTTTTCGGCAGGGGGTCCAAATCAAATGAAATCGAAAAGATACCGTAAAAGGCGTTTTCACCTTTCTTTCTTGCTGTTAAACCTGTTTTTTCTTTCACCCAGTTCTCTTCCCGCCGCTGAAGGGGATATCGTCTGGCAACTCTCCCTGGGTAGCGGCATTGACTCTTCCCCGGCTGTCGGACCCACCGGCAATGTTTATGTGGGATGTCTTGACAACAATCTTTACGCAATAAGTTCCAGCGGAAATCTTAAGTGGACGTTTACGACCCAGGGTGAAATCCATTCTTCTCCTGCTGTGGGAAGCGACGGTGCCATTTACGTGGGGTCCAATGACACAAACCTTTATGCGATTAATTCGGACGGTACCCAGCGATGGGTGTTTTCCATACCTTCGGGACCCATTTCGTCTTCGCCCGCCATCAGCTCCGACGGCACGCTTTTTGTGGGTTCCGAAGATGCCAGGCTCTATGCGATTAATTCAGACGGCACCAGCGTCACAGGCAACTGGCCGTTTACAGCCGACAGCGCCATCACCAGCTCTCCGGCGGTTGCCTCCGACGGTACCATCTATATCGGGTCAACGGGAGGGACACTTTATGCCATCACCTCAACCGGGAGTTTGAACTGGGATTTTTCTGACAGCAACAACATCGGCAACATCTATTCTTCCCCGGCCATCGATGGGAATGGCACCGTTTATTTCGGCTCAAACAATTCTACTAATTCCAAAGTATATGCCGTGAATTCAGATGGAACCCTCAAATGGTCCGTCAACATCGGTACCTCGATCCAGTCCTCTCCCGCAATTCGTGAAGACGGGAGTATTTTGATAGGTTCAGACAACGGCATAGTTTACGCACTGAGTCAGACAGACGGTACCGAAATCTGGACCTACGACAAAGACGACAAGGAAATTCGTTCCTCGCCGCTGGTGGCATCCAACGGCATTATCTATTACGGATCCAACGATGAGAAAATTTTTGCTCTCAACAGCAACGGTACCGCCAAATGGGAACTCATGGTAACCGGTCCGGTCTCCGCTTCTCCGGCAATGGGGTTTGGCGGCAACATTTATGTCGGTACTGAATCAGGATACTTCTATGCCGTTGAAACCACCTCCACCCGCCTCGCCTCCGGTTTGTGGCCGGCTTTTCATCACGATGCACGACACACCGGGCGCAACAACACCAATACCGGCCCCACCGCCAGTGCGGGTAGCGATCAGACGGTAAAGTCCGACAATACGGTCACGCTGAACGGCTCCGAAAGTTCTGACCCGGATTATGGCATTCCCCTTTTTAGCTGGGCGCAGACCGAAGGCGACAGCGTTGATCTCGATGACGCGACTTCCGTCACACCGAGCTTTACAGCACCCGGCGTCGATGATGACAACAAGAAAACGCTTACCTTCCAGCTGCAAGTCACAGACAATGGCGGGCTAACCGGTACGGATACGGTTCAAATTACGGTTGAAAAAAATGATGATGACAGCGGGTGCTTTATTCAAACGCTTCAACATTAGAACGCCCGGCTGATCCATCTTTATCCAATGGATCTGCTTCATCTCAGCAAAACGGAAATGCTGAAAATGGTCAGGTTCCCCAACATATGAAGGGTGATCGGAGCCATAAGATTTCTTTCAATTTCGTACAAAACGGCAAGAATGAGCCCTCCTGTAACCGGAACAAGGAAGGATCCTTTAAGGGCCACATGGAGCAGCGCAAATAGCAGTGAACTCGTCACAACCGCCAATAACGCTCCCCACCGCCTCAGGAAACCGTAAAGAAACCCTCTGAAGAACAACTCTTCCGCTACCGGCGACAAAATGCCACCCACAAGAATAAACAGGAGCAACCGGTTGGGTTTTGAGGGAAGCGCTGTTTTGACAAATCCCGATGGATCAATCCCCATCATAACCAGCGCCGGGCAAACCACCAGAAGAACGATTGCGAAACCGGCTGACCATAGCAGTCCCTTTCTGGCACCGGCAAGTATTGTTCCCCTTGAAAGGCCCAAAACCCATAGCCTGTGTTGGCTGACAAAGGCGGCGCCAAGCATTACGGCCCCTTCAATGATGCGGGACGCACCCAAAAAAAGCAGCGGCGACACGTTTGCATACCGGTACATCGTCCACATGAGTAATTCCACCCCTGCCATACACAGTGAAACCATGGCCAAGGTTCCGGCAGTAACGGGTGCAATGGTCTTTTTGGCAGAATTCATCAACATTGGGGCGCGATAAAGGAAATCCGTCAGCTTGCGTCGGATTTTGGTCACAACCACGGCGCTCTCATCAGCAGAGTAACGGTATCACAATAAGTTGAAATGAGCACAAAAAAAAGAGCATGCCCCATCTTTTCAACAGGGCGTGCTCTTTAATTCAATCAGTGATGAATTTCGTTGTTAGGCAACCGTTACATTGGTAGCGGAAGGACCTTTCGGACCCTGCTCCACATCAAAGGTAACCGAATCACCGTCTTCCAGATCCTTGAAACCCGAACCGCTAATACCCGTGTGATGTACAAACACATCCGGTCCGCTTTCCTGCTCAATGAACCCATATCCTTTGCTGCTGTTAAACCACTTTACAATTCCATTTGCCATAATGACACCCTCCTTTCAAAAATTTCACAACGTTCCAGACTTCAGGCGCCAATTTAACAAATGGATCTTTCCTTAAGCACGAAACAAGTCACCTCGAAAAACGGAGGCTTTATGATAGCCATACATTAAGCTGTTTTTCCAGGAAGTCAACCTTTAAAAGTGGAATGCCAGGAACAACCGGCAGTTGAAGCCAATTCTTGACAAGCCCATTTGGAAGAGACTATTCTCCTTTGGCACATCAGAAAACGGGCCATTTTTAAGGCAACTGCCAAATACGAACCGATGTCATTCAAGCTGTTTTGGCCAATGGAGAAAACCATGAACAATCGCAAACCTTTTTTCAAAAAACCACACCGCGTCATGTCCATCAGAGCTTCTTGCTTTTTCCTTTTGGTCCTTTTTTCTCTCCCCATAGGTCCTTTCTCGAGCATTGCCCACGGGGAGAACATTATCAAGATCGGATTGCCTGAAGAACCGAAGACCCTTAATGTCTGGGCTGCCACCGATGTCTGGTCCAATCGCGTTCTGAATCAACTGCTTCAGCCCCTTTACATCCGAGAACCGAAAAGTTTGCAGCTCATTCCGTGGCTGGCGGTTGAGGATCCGGTTTATGATCCAGACACCCTTAGCTACACCATTAAACTAAAGAATTCAAAATGGTCCGACGGATCATCGTTCACATCAGAAGATGTGGTCTTTACGGGCCAAGTCATCAGGACCTTTCGGGTGCCCAGGTTCATCAGCAACTGGGATTTCATAAAAAGAATTGAAGCCCCGGATAAAGAGACGGTTCGTTTCTTCCTTAAGGAGCCCAAAGCCCTTTTTCTTTCCAGAACCCTCACCACGCCAATGGTTCAAAAAAAAGAGTGGGCTCCCATCTGCATGACCGCCCAAAAAGCTAAAAAACCGCTTTTTGCATTACTCGGAAAAAATATTGTCCAACCCGTTTCAAGCGGTCCCTTTGTCCTCACAAAATGGGAGAAGGGAAAACACCTCCTACTTGAAAGAAACCCCAGGTTTTTCGGTACGGGAAAAGAGGTTT
>JAJDOH010000033.1 GCA_022340265.1 Deltaproteobacteria bacterium
TGAACGTCACCGAAATGCAGTCGGAAGCCGGCGCCGCCGGCGCCGTTCACGGCGCCCTCTCAGCAGGGGCGCTATCCACCACCTTTACGGCCAGTCAGGGACTCCTGTTGATGATTCCCAATATGTACAAAATCGCCGGCGAACTGATGCCGGTGGTTTTCCACGTCTCCGCCCGCTCGGTGGCGGCCCACGCATTATCCATCTTCGGCGACCACTCGGACATCAACGCGGTCAGACAAACCGGTTTTTCCATGCTGGCATCGGCTTCCGTACAGGAGGTCATGGACCTGGCTTTGGTGGCGCACCTTGCCAGCATTCGCGCGGGCCTTCCCTTCGTCCATTTTTTCGATGGGTTCAGAACCAGCATGGAAATTCAGAAGATCGAACTCATCGATTATGATGATATGGCCAAACTGGTGGACTACGAAGCCATCGAAGAGTTCAGAAGCCGGGCCATGAACCCCGAATATCCCCAACTGAGAGGGACCGCGCAAAATCCCGATATCTTCTTCCAGAACAGGGAAGCATCCAACCCCTTTTTCGCTCCCGTGGCGGATATGGTTCAGGAAGAAATGGATAAGGTGGGCGCACTCACAGGCCGTAAATACAACCTCTTTGACTATGTGGGCGATCCGGAGGCAGAGCGGATTGTGGTCTCCATGGCCTCCAGCTGTGATACCATCGAAGAAACCGTCAACTATTTAAATAGCCTGGGCGAACGGGTGGGCCTCGTCAAGGTGAGACTCTATACCCCCTTTTCAAGGGAACACTTTCTAAGGGCCCTTCCGGCAACGGCCACCCGCATCGGCGTGCTCGACCGCACCAAGTCCCCCGGCGCCCTGGGCGAACCCCTGTACCAGGATGTGTGCACCGTCTTTCAGGAACGGAAGGAAACCCCCGTTATCGTGGGCGGGCGTTACGGTCTCGGCAGCAAGGATTTCACCCCGGCCATGGTAAAAGCGGTCTATGACAACCTGCGGCCCAGGGTGCCCAAGAATCACTTTACCGTGGGCATCGTGGATGACGTGACCCATACCTCCCTGCCCCTGGGCGAAGACATCGATCCATCTCCCGAAGGAACGGTCCGCTGTAAGTTCTGGGGCCTTGGCGCCGATGGAACCGTAGGGGCCAACAAAAACTCCATCAAGATCATCGGCGAAAATACCGACATGTTTGCCCAGGCCTATTTTGCCTACGACGCCAAGAAATCGGGCGGTATCACCATGAGCCATTTGCGGTTCTCCCCCCACAGGATTCAGGCGCCCTATCTTCTGACCCACTCGGACTTTATCGCCTGCCACAACCCGTCATTCGTGAATGAATACGAAATTCTGGAGGGTATCCGGGAAGGGGGCGCCTTTTTGTTAAACTCTCCCTGGACCGTCAAAGAAATGGAAACCCGCATTCCCGATCACATGAAACGGACCATTGCCGCCAAGAAACTGGACTTTTACACCATCGACGCGGTCAAAATCGCCGGCGAACTGGGACTGGGCGCGCGCATCAACATGATCATGCAGGCGGCCTTTTTTAAAATCGCCAACGTCATCCCCCCCGAAGAAGCCTTCGACTATGTGAAAACAGCCATCAAGAAAACCTACGGCAAAAAGGGCGACAAAATCGTTCGGATGAACATCGACGCGGTGGATCAGGCCGTGGGCGCCCTGAAGAAGATCAAAATTCCCAAATCCTGGGCCACGGCAGGTCATGGGGCCTATATGGAAAAGGACGAACCGGAGTTTGTCACCGACGTCATGCGGCCCATGCTGAAGCAGCAGGGAGATCAACTGCCGGTGAGCGCCCTGCCGCCGGACGGCATCTTCCCCACCGCCACCACGCAATACGAAAAACGGGGCATCGCCATCAACGTGCCCCAGTGGCAGCCGGATAACTGCATTCAGTGCAACCAGTGCGCCTTTGTCTGTCCCCACGCAGTGATTCGACCGGTGCTGGCTGCCAGGGAAGACCTGGAAGAGGCACCCAAGGATTTTGTCACCATAGACGCCAAGGGCAAAGAATTAAAGGATCTGCAATATCGCATTCAGATCAGTCCGCTGGACTGCACCGGCTGCGGCAGCTGCGCCAACACGTGTCCTGCCAAGGAAAAAGCACTCTTAATGAAACCCCTGGGAACCCAAAAAGAAACCCAGATCAAGAACCATCTCTTTTCAATGGAACTGCCCCTTTTGGATGATCTCATGCCGGGGACCAGCGTCAAAGGGAGCCAGTTCAGGCAACCGCTCTTTGAGTTTTCGGGCGCCTGCCCCGGATGTGGGGAGACACCCTACGTGAAACTGGTCACCCAGCTCTTCGGGGACCGCATGATGATCGCCAACGCCACCGGATGCTCCTCCATCTACGGCGGTTCCGCCCCGGTCTGCCCCTACACGGTCAATGAAGAAGGACATGGCCCCGCATGGGCCAACTCGCTCTTTGAGGACAACGCGGAATACGGCCTCGGCATGGAACTGGCGGTTACCCACCGCCGAAGCAAGCTGGAAGACCTGGTGCGTGAAACCCTTGAAGCGGACATTCCCGAACCCCTGAAAGAAGCGCTGGGCCATTGGCTGGAAAACATGAATGACGGTCCCAAATCCAAAGAAACCGGCCGCAAGGTTCGGGATCTGCTGGAGGTGGAACTGTTATCCGGAGCAGAGGAAAACAACAAACTTTTCATGGATATCCTGGACCGGAGCGACTACCTCACCAAGAAATCCATCTGGATATTCGGTGGTGACGGATGGGCCTACGACATCGGCTACGGCGGGCTGGACCACGTGATCGCCTCCCGCCACGACGTGAACATCCTGGTCCTGGATACGGAGGTCTACTCCAATACCGGCGGGCAGTCCTCCAAGGCCACTCCCACCGGCGCCGTTGCCAAGTTTGCCGCCAGCGGCAAGCCGGTCAAGAAAAAGGACCTGGGTCTCATGGCCATGAGTTACGGGTACGTATACGTGGCCTCCGTGGCCATGGGGGCCAACAAAAACCAGCTGATGAAAGCCCTCTGGGAAGCGGAGACCTATGACGGCCCCTCCCTGGTGATTGCGTACTCCCCCTGCATCAACCACGGCATCAACATGGGATTGAGCCAGATGGAAGAGCAAAAGGCGGTGGATGCCGGCTACTGGCTCCTTTACCGCTATGACCCGAGACGAAAAGAAGAGGGGAAAAACCCGCTGGTACTGGATAGCAAGGAACCCACGGGGGATTTCAAGGACTTTCTCATGGGAGAGGTGCGCTACTCAAGCCTCACCCGGACATTCCCCGAAAACGCCGAAGTCCTCTTTGCCAAAGCGGAGAAGGATGTGAAGGAGCGGTACGAACAGTACGGGAAAATGGCGGCGGAATAGATTTTATTCCCCGGCGATATATGGTAACGGAGGGATTTTCTTTTCCGTCTTTTAATCTATCAGCTTTAAAAAGGGCCTCATTTTTGAGGCCTTTTTTTAAGGGTGACAAAATGGAAATTGCTAAAATAGAAACAATTGAAAGCATTATTTCAAAGGCCAAAGTGTGCCGGCTGGGACTTGCCGACGAAAGGCAGCCCTATGTGGTTCCCCTGTGCTTCGGATACCGGGAAAACGCGCTCTATTTTCACACTGGAAAAGAGGGTCGAAAGATAGACATCCTCAAGAAGAACCCAAAGGTATGTTTTGAGATGGAACTGGATGTTGAAATTTTTCCCGCGGAGAATCCTTGCAAGTGGAACATGCACTACAAAAGCGTGGTCGGTTTCGGCCGTGCCTTTTTCCTGGAAGATCCGGCGGAAAAGAGACAGGCCCTGGATATCATCGTAAAACACTACGGCGGAGCACCCACCGCATACGATGAAAAGCTGGTCAGCGGCCTGGCTGTCATCAAAGTGGAAATCAACAGCATGAAAGGGAAAGAATCCAAAGTTTGACGCTGAGATTGCGGAAAAGGGCTATTTTGGATGGAAACCAAACGGACTTTTGTCAAGTACAGCTTACCCCATAGTGCCATCTGGTACCCCCAGGCGTCCCCCGGGAGCCCCTTTCAAAAATAATGGCAACCTATTTCCCTGAAGCAACCTACAACACAATTTGATCAACAGGCCAAAGGCTCTCCATTAACGTATCGGGCTGCCTAACAGCCCAAATAAATCCAACGAATTCTCTTGCCATGGCCGTGATGGCAACAGGCCGTATTTTCCTTTCATTGTCAACGCTCAAAATCGCTCATGAAGACGATCCATACATTTGATTGCCGTGTTCGCCGTAAATGGATCCACCTGGCTCAAGTCGGATTTCATCGTCATTCGGGTTCGTGACTTCCGGTCCTCATGCGCCAAATGAAAAATATGCTTGCTTTTTCCCACGTGCTTGCTACTTTATAAAGTTTGAAGATTTTTTTCTTGGTGCTTGCTTTTCCCGGAATCACAAGTGTTGGAAAAAATGAACAATCGTTTTATTTTTAAAAGGAAATCAAACGGTTTTTATACGTTCCTTCTTCTTATTCTGGGGCTCGGCGGTCTGTTCTTCGTTGATGGCTGCGACCGTATTGGAACGGACCCCGGACCGGTGGTTCTGGTCGTCGGAGATCAACAGCTTACAGCGGATGTTCTCAAGCAGAACCTGGTCTTTGCCTCAGAGGATTTGCCGATTTCCGCAAAAGAGACGGAAAATATCAAGACGGTTTTGCTTGATAACATCATTGATCGTTATCTAATATTGGAATATGCAAAAAAACACGGTATTGATGTCTCCGAAAAGGAGTTTCAAGCGCGTTTAAACGACATCAAGAAAGGATATTCGGAAAGCCTTTTCGAAGAGACGCTCCTTCGAAAATGGGGAGACCCGGAAGTCTGGATAAAACGGTTTAAAGAGCAGATTGTCATTGAAAAGGTTATCAATTCGGTCACCATCGATATGGAACCACCTGATTACAAAGAGATGAAGGCACGTTTTGAATCGAATCCAAACCATTATAAGAGGCCTGAACAGGTTAAATTCAGGCAGATTTTCTGCCGAACCCGAAATAAAGCCGATGAGCTCTACGGGAAAATTCGGTCAGGCGAAAATCTGGCAGCCCTGGCCCGAAAGTATTCGGAAGGCCCGGAGGCGGAAAATGGTGGTGAGGTGGGCTGGGTTGCCAAAGGGACCCTGGAAGAACCCCTTGACAAAATGCTGTTTCAGATGGCGCAAGGCCATATCAGTCCCGTAACGAAAGGCGCTTCGGGATATCACATTTTTGAAATCATAGATCGGCGTCCCGGCGGATTCCAGGCGTTTTCCGAGATCATCGGCGATATAGAAAAAGATCTTTATCGAACAAGGCGGATGTCCTTTTTTAAAAAATGGCTTCAAAGCCTTCGGTCCGATATCACGGTCAAAATCAATCAAAAAGCAATCGATAATTTGGAGTTTTCCTGAATGAGAAAGTCGACCATCTTTATTTTAATGTGCCTTTTTGTGGGGGCGAATGCTTTCCTTCAGGGGAAGGCGAACGGCGAGATTTATAATCGTGTGGTGGCCATTGTCAATGCGGATGTGGTGACACTGTATGAACTCAATACCCGCTTGACACGAATCACGGGCATGCCCCCTGACGCACTCAGACGAAAATCGGAGTCCCAGTACCTGGAGATGCGGAGAAAAGTCCTCGAGATGTTGATCGAAGAAAAAATTGCCGTTGAGAAAATAAAGGAAATGAAGATCGTGGTGCCACAATCTGAAGTGGATGCGGCCATTGAAAGGGTCAAAAAGGAAAACCATATGACCCAGGAGGACCTGGTGGCCGCGCTCAAGGAGCAGGGTCAGAGTTTGGATGAATATCGAAAGAAACTCAAGACGGAGCTCGAAAGAAGGCGGCTGATCAACTATGAGGTCAGTAGCAAAATTATCATCACTGACGAAGAGGTGCGGGCGTATTATGATAAGCATAAAGAGAAATTCAGTACCAAGGGAAAAGTTCGTCTCGCCATGATTTTTCTAAAACAGGAAGACCCGGGCAACCAGGAAGAAGCCAGGGCTCTTAAAGAGAGGGCCGGCCAGATCATTGGGAAAATCAAAGCCGGTGAGGATTTCGGAACATTGGCCGCTCAGTTTTCCAACGGTCCGGGTGCAAAGGACGGGGGCGATCTCGGTGTTTTTAACATATCGGAACTTAACGCTGAAATGGCCGCATCCATTAAAGACCTTTCTTCAGGAGAGATCGGTACGCCGATTGTCAGGCCCAACGGGATTCAAATTATTAAGGTTGTGGAAAAAGATCAGGGCGGAGAAAAATCATTTGACCAAGTCAAGGATGCTATCCGTTCAACCCTTTACAGAGAAGAAATGAATCAGGAGTATGACGCCTGGATCAAGGATTTAAGGGAAAAATCGTACACCAAGATCATCTTTTAAACATTTTGCGTCTCCTCATGATATGGGTCAAGATCATCAAAAGCCATTGAATGCTGAAACCGATGATTGGGTTTTTTCTTCCGGTATTTCCCTGGGGGCACTGCTCAGACAGGAAAGAGAGAAGAAAGGACTCACCTACGCCCAGATTTCGCAGCAGACCCGGATGAGACCCCACTTCATCGAGGCCATTGAAAATGGAGATTGGGATCTGCTTCCAGCGCCCACCCTTGTAAAAGGGTTTATAAAATCGTATGCGCGTGTTCTGGCCCTTGACGAGGAACGTCTCCTGGATCTTTACAGAGAGGAATCGGGAGCCGATGATTTTTCGCAAAAATTTGTGCTGCCGTCCGTCGCTCAAAAGAAAATATGGCCATATGTGGTCGTCGGCCTGCTGCTTCTTCTGGCGGCAGCATCCGCCTATTATGCATGGCTGTTTTTACCGGATATGAAGGGCGCCGCCAACACCGACAGCGTTAAGGTACAGCGTTTACCGGACGGCGAAAAGCCCCTTGCGCCAGAGAGACAGGAGAAGACGGAACCCGTAACGGTTATAGAAGAAAATGCGCCTCAAACAGCGGATTCGGAATCGGATCTGGTTGCGACGGCGGAGCACCCGGAAGTGCCGGAAAAACCAAGAGACCTGGAAGGTGAATTGCCAAAACCGGCTGTATCCCGGAACCTCCAGGAAGAAAAGCCCGAGTTGGAAGTCCCGGCTGCCGCTGTAGAAACTGAAAGTTTGAAGTTGCATCTGAAAGGCTTTGTAACCGAAAGGACCTGGCTCAGGATATCAATTGACGGTATGAAACCGAAAGAGTATGTATTTGGTCCTTCGGATATGCCCGAATGGCAGGCAGAGAAGGGGTTTGAACTGTTGATCGGCAATGCCGGAGGTATTGCCCTTGAGTTCAATGGTAAAAAGATGGATAATCTTGGAAAACAGGGGCAGGTGATTCGAATCAAGCTTCCGGAAAATGAAGAGAGGAGTTCAGAAGAAAACTGAAAATGAAAAATATTCTAGAAGTCTTTGAAGCCAGAGGATTTTTTGAACAGTCCACGGACAAAGCGTCGCTTTCGCGGATGCTCACGCAAGCCACGACCTGCTATATTGGTTTTGACCCGACCGCAAAGAGCCTTCATGTGGGAAGCCTGCTTCCCATCATGAGTCTGGTGCACATGCAGAATGCCGGTCATCGACCGGTTGTACTGGTGGGGGGCGGTACGGCCCTGGTGGGAGATCCCAGCGGAAAGACCGAAATGCGCCGGATCATGAGCCGCGAAGAGATCGATGAAAACGCAATGGGTCTAAAAAATCAGCTTTCCAACTTTATTGATTTCAGCGGCGATCGTGCCGTCATGGCGAACAACGCCGATTGGCTGACGGAGCTCAAATATGTCGATTTTCTGAGGGATATCGGTCGACATTTCAGTGTAAACCGGATGCTTGCCGCCGAAAGCTATAAACTGAGAATGGAGACCGGTCTCAGCTTTATTGAATTCAACTACATGCTGCTGCAGGCGTACGATTTCTGGCATCTTTTTAAATATTATGATTGTCGCCTTCAGATGGGCGGCAATGATCAGTGGGGTAACATCCTGGCCGGTGCGGATTTGATCAGACGTCTGGAGGGTGAGGTTGTCCATGGGCTCACTTTTCCACTTTTGACGACCGCTTCGGGCATTAAAATGGGCAAAACCCACCAGGGGGCTGTCTGGCTTGATGGCGAAATGACATCTCCATATGATTATTACCAGTATTGGGTTAACCAGGATGATGGCGATATCGGAAGGTTCCTGGCCATTTTTACCCTTCTGGACATGGATGAAATAAATCGGCTTAAGGAACTGAAAGGTTCCGAGATTCGAGACGCGAAGAAAATACTGGCATATGAAGCGACCCGTTTGTGCCATGGCAAGGAAAATGCGGAGCAGGCCCGGGCGGCGGCCGAAGGGCTTTTCGGCGGGAGCAGGGAGGGGGGAGATAGATCCGCTCCCAGTTATGAAATCGGGCGGGAAATCCTTGAAGATGGTATTCCAGCCTATATTCTGTTTGAAAATGCCGGTTTATGCAAAACAAGGGGCGAAGCCCGCAGATTGATCTCGCAGGGGGGCGGCTATTTGAACGATCAGAAAATTTCGGTGTTTGACCAGACGGTCGGTATCGATGATTTAGTGGCGGACGGATTGCTTCTTCGGGCAGGGAAAAAACGCTACATGAAAATAGTCCCTGGATCTTAACCGGAATAAGCATATTCATACCGCTTAAACCATTTGGAAGGTCTTTATATGAAAAAGGGGAAAAAGGAAACCGGTTCCATGAAAAAAAAGGGCAAGGCACCTGAAAAAAAGCCGGTCCCGAAGCACACGGATCTTGCACCTGTGGTACAGCGTTCCGACACGGCGTTGGTCCCCTACGATCCGCTTCAAATATACCTCCTCGAAATTAAACATTATAATCTCCTGACCCGTGATGAAGAAATAGAACTGGCCACCAGGATCCAGGAACACAATGACGATGATGCGGCGTTCAGGTTGGTGACGTCCAATTTGAGGCTGGTTGTCAAAATTGCCATGGATTTTCATCGGTACTGGACGAAGAACCTGCTGGACCTCATTCAGGAAGGGAATCTGGGCTTGCTGCAGGCTGTGCGAAAATTCGACCCCTATCGCGGCATTAAATTCTCCTATTATGCTTCTTTTTGGATTAAGGCGTATATCCTCAAGTTCATAATGGATAATTGGAAAATGGTTAAAATTGGAACCACCCAGAGTCAGAGAAAGCTGTTTTTCAATCTTGCCAAAGAAAGGGATAAGCTGATTGCTCAAGGGTTTACCCCCGAACCGCGTCTTTTGGCCGAAAAGCTGGATGTCAAAGAATCAGAAGTTGTTGAAATGACTCAGCGATTGGGGGGGTGGGAGGTTTCTCTCAGCACGCCGGTGGGCGAAGATTCAAGAGAATCCTATGGTTCTTTTCTGCCGGACCCCGCAATGGCGGTTGATGACCTGCTTTCCAATGATGAAAGTAAAAACGTGCTGACGAAAAGCCTTAAAGAATTTCGCAAAACCCTCGCTGGAAAAGAAGCCGATATTTTTGACAATCGTATTCTGGCCGAGAAACCCCTGACCCTTCAGGATCTGGGCGATAAATACAAAATTTCCCGGGAAAGAATCAGGCAGATCCAGGAAAAGATCATCAAGAACATTCGGAAATGGTTAAAAGAAAAGATTCCGAATTTTGAGGAGGAATATTCTGATTTTCTGAAATAGAGCATTGATGGATGGAAAATGGACTCGGTTTCACTTACCGGAAAATCGGATATCAATAACAGCCTATGAAATCAAAGTTTGCAGCATTTGAAGCTCTTTTATTCAGGTGCGGGATCAGGTTTAAACCAAGAAGTTTTAACCGTATGTCGTTGCTCCTGTGGGTCCTGGTTATCGTTGGCCCCACCGGCTGTGTAGCGGTGGACGGCCAACGATCCCAAAAGGTGACCAAACCGGCCGTTGAAACCGTCGGACCCAAAATCGCCCGCCCCGATCAACCGGACGCGACCCAGAAGGCTTATGAGAATTTTTTGCTCGCCTCCGTGGCATTGAATCAGGGCCGCTACCAGGACGCAAGGGCGCATCTTGAACAGGCCATTCGAAACGACCCGGATTCAGTCTATCTGAATACCAAAATGGCCATTTTGTTGAAAGGACTCAAGAAATACCCTGAAGCCCTGGCCTATGCCCAGAAAAGCGTCAACATGGATCCTCAGGACACCCGTACGCTCGCTTTGTTGGGAGATTTGTATGCCTTAACGGGAAAAGATGATCTCGCTCTCGCGGAATACCAGAACATTCTCAAACAGGATCCGGATAATAAACGCGTGAGGCTTCTTTTGATCACCATTCTGGTCAGGAAAAAGCAATTTGAAAAGGCCCTGGCACAGCTGGATATACTCATCGAGCAGGATCCCGAACTGATCATCGCCTACTATTACAAGGGTAGAATCAACCTGGAGACAGGGAACTACAAAGCGGCTGAAAACGCTTTGAATGAGGCCCTGAAGCGAAACAGGACCCTGGAGCCGGCGCTCTTTGACAAAGCAACGCTCTATCAAATCACCGAACGGGATAAAGAAGCGGCCAGCGCCTACGAGCTTCTCCTTTCCCTCTATCCGGACAATATTCCCGCCAGAGAACGGCTGGTGGAGGTCTACCTGAAATTGGGTCAAAAAAAGGATGCGGCGCATCAGGTGGAACTGATCAAGAAGCACTCCAAACCGGGCGAACCGGAACGGCAGTTTTTGGGTCTGATTTATCTGCAGCAGGGCAGGATAGACGAATCCATTGCAGAGCTTGAACTTATTGTCAGAGCATGGCCGAAAGACTATAAATCGCGATATTATCTGGCCACAGCCTACGAAGAAAAGGGTGATACCGAAAAGGCCATGGAGCAGTTGCAATTGATTGATCGGGATTCAAAATATTACCGGAGTGCTCAACTGCACATGGTGCAGTTGTTGATCCTTGAGAAAAAGTTCGACGATGCACTGGGGGTCCTTGAAAAGTTGATGGCGCAGGATCAAAACAACACGGATTTGTATTTCATGCTTGCCGCTATCTATGAGGCCCAGGAAGAATATGATAAAGCGGTTGACGCTGTCGAAGAGGGCCTGAAGCTGAATGAAAAAAATGTCGATCTTCGATTTCGATTGGGTGTGTTGCTGGACAAAGCGGGAAAAAAACAGGCAGGCATTGGAGAAATGCGAAAGGTGTTGAAAATAGACCCGAAAAATGCAGATGCACTCAACTATATCGGTTATACCTATGCCGAACAGGGCGTCCGCCTGGATGAGGCGCTTTCTCTCATTCAAAAAGCTCTGAAATTAAAGCCTGACAGCGGGTATATTATTGACAGCCTGGGATGGGTTTATTATCAGAAGGGCCAATACCAGAAAGCGTTAAGCACCCTTTTAAAGGCCGCAACCCTGACGGGCGAAGACCCCACGATTCATGAACATCTTGGCGATGCTTACTTCAAGTTAAAGGAATACAAAAAGGCCCTTCAAAATTACGAGGCGGCCCTCTCTTTGAAGCACCCGGAGGAATTACGGATAAAAAAGAAAATTGCCGAGGTGCGTAAACATTTGAAAACAGGAAATTGAATCTTACCAAAACCCAATTGGGAATCAAAACGCTTCTGACGGCCCTGGCGTTTCTTGGACTTCAGTGCTGTTCCCCTTTAACGGTCAAGCCCCCCGCTCCCGCATTGGACGAAGAAAGCGTTGCGTCCATTGTTTCTGCCTTTGCCGGGCAGGAAAAAGCGACAAGAACGCTTTTCTTTACAGGCACGCTGACCCTGAACAATCGGGGTTCCGAAAATTCGGCGCAAATCCTGATGATTGCGGATAGAACGTCCCGGGCAGGCACGGGGGCCCACTCCTACGGGCGCATGAAAATCGAAATTACGCATGCCTGGGGAAAATCCCTCCTTCACTTATTCCTGGAAGGCCAACGGCTGGAGATCCTGGATTTTAATGAAAAGCGATTCTACAGAGGCACTTTGAGGAGCAGATACCTGTCTGCGCGCATACCGATTCCGCTCAATGGGGCGATTCTGTGGTCCCTGGCCAGGGCTTTTCCAGCGGTGCTTAAGCACCATAAAGCCGCATCCTTTGCTGGTGATCAGATCACCCTTATGGACGCTGAAGATGTCAAGGTTCAGGTTTTTGACCTCTATTCAAGTGAGCCGCTCCCGCACCGGGTATCCTTCTTAAAAGAAAATGCTGAAATGATTTTTTCTGATTTCGAAGATGAAGATGGCATCCTCTACGCCCGGCGAGTGAGTTTCCACAGCCCCGGCCACGAAATCTCTTTGACCATTCGGATCGATCAGATGAAGTTCAACACGCTCATTCCGGAAGCAGTGTTTGAAATGGTCCCGCCACGTGACTTCAAGACCGTCAATCTGCGGGAAGACCATTTGGAGCGTTAGATTTGGATATCTCATTTGTTATCGTCAACTGGAACACTCGGGACTTGCTGCTTCGATGCCTGAAATCCATTTTTGACACCACCGAGGAATTGCGCTTCGAGGTCTGGCTGGTGGACAATGCTTCCACCGATGGAAGCGTCACCGCCGCGGAGAAAGCCTATCCAACCATACGTATCCTAAAGAACCGCCGTAATCTGGGATTTGCCGCCGCCAACAACCTGGCTTTTGCCGGAATGCGGGGTCGCTATGCGGTATTGATCAACACCGATGCCCGGTTGAAAAAAGGTGCCATCGAAGCACTTTTCACTTTCATGGAAGAGACGCCGAAGGCTGCAATGGCCTGCGGTCAATTGCTGAATGAAGACGGTTCAAAGCAGAATTCAATTGCGGCTTTTCCCACGCCGCTTTCCCTGATTTCCAATGAGACCCTGCTGAGGGCTTTGTTTCCCCGGAAATACCCCGGCAAAAGAAAACACTATGCCGTGCCCATCGCGGTGGATTCCTGTATCGGGGCTTGTATCATGGTTCGAAAGAGCGTCATGGATACGGTGGGTTTTCTGGATGAGCGGTATTTTTTCTTTATGGAAGAGACGGACTGGGCCTATCGCATGAAACTGGCGGGATGGAAAATTTATTTTGTTCCCTCGGCCGAAATCTTCCACGCCCAGGGAAAAACAGTTGGCAGCGGTGTGTCTGCGAGAATTCTCTTTTATCGTTCACGATATCAGTTTTTTGAAAAATGGCACAAAGATTTTAATGTTCCGGTTCGGGTGTTTACCTTTTCCCGGTTGCTTGTAAATACCCTGCTGAACCTTCTGGCTGTGGGATGCACCTTCGGGTCCAACAGGCGATTCAAGGATAAACTGATGGTATATACCGAGCTGATATTATGGCACCTTCGAGGATGCCCCTAGACGAAATGGAAACGGCACGGCTTATTAAGGGAACGCGGGATCTTCCCGTGGAAAACGGTCCCATTTTAATCATACAGCTTGGGGATATCGGAGATGCGGTGCTGACCCTGCCTTTCGTTGGGGCACTGAGCAGGGCTTTTCCGAAGCGCTCCCTGGTTCTTTGTGTCAGGGAACATGCCAGGGAGTTATTGGAAGATTGCCCACGGGTTCATCGCGTGTTGTCCGTTAACAAGCAGAAACGAAAGCTCAAAACGGAACTGGCCCATCAGCTCCGGTTCTTAAGGGACCTTCGAAGAAACAAGTGCACCATGGCCATCGAGCTGCGGACGGGGACCCGCGGTGCCATGATTGCACTGCTTTCAGGGGCACACACCCGGGTGGCACGCTATGCCAATGACGGGACCTTGTGGCGAAACCGCCTTTTTACGCATCTTGTAAAACCTACCCGGGAATACTGCCAATACGCGGCCCAGCATAATTTGAATATCATGGCGCCGTTTGGATTGTTTGAAGAAGATCCGAGGCCGCACATATGGGTTACAAAACACCGTCGCCGTAAAGCGAAAGCCATTTTTCAAAAAGCACGAATTCCTGAGGATAAACCCCTGGTGGCGGTTCATCCATTTTCGCTTTGGAAATACAAGGAATGGCCGGTTTCCGAAATGGCGTCTCTCCTGGATCGTATTCAGGCTGAATACCGCTGCAATATTATTGTTACCGGCGCTCCCGATGAAAGAAAACCGGCCGGCGACCTCATTGATAGATGTCGGTATAGACCCTACAATCTGGCTGGCGAAACATCCATTGGCGAACTGCCTGCCGTCCTGGCGGCATGCACCCTTTTTGTAGGCGTGGACACGGCGGCTCTGCACATTGCCGCTGCCGTGGGGACTCCCACCGTGGGCATATTCGGTCCCTCATCATGGACGAACTGGGCGCCGCGGGGGCGAAATCATCTTGTCGTTAAGAAAGGGCTTCCCTGTCAGCCATGCAGCCAAAAAGGTTGCGAAGGGTCTGAGCGGAGCCGTTGTTTGAAGGAGTTGACGGCGAAAGAGGTTTATGAAGTGATGGAAAAGATTTTGAATCTGACCCTTGCCAGAGAAAAGGATGCACGTTAGGCGGGAGAAAACGGACCAAATGGTGAAAGGGGCGGTTAACAATTCGGATGAAAAAACGCTTTATGGCAAACGAGGCACGCGCATCCTGACCACCATCGGCGTGCTGGCGACGGCCTGTATCCTCTATTTTACAGGTCTTGGCGGCTACCCTCTCCTGGATCCCGATGAAGGACGTTACGCTGAAATTCCCCGGGAAATGCTCGAAAGTGGCGATTTCATTACACCTCGGTTGAACTATGTCAAATATCTTGAGAAACCGCCCCTGTTTTACTGGATTACCGCGGGGAGCATGGCTCTTTTCGGCCAGAAGGAGTGGGCTGTTCGCCTGGTGCCGGCGGTGGCGGGGTTCTTGACCCTCCTGTTGATTATGGGGTTGGGTAAAAGAATTTTTGATGGAAAGACCGGCGTCATGGCAGGCTGGATCTATCTTACCAGCGTGATCCCAACGGTTCTGGCGCGACTCCCCATTATTGACGGGGTTTTCAGCCTGATTTTGACAGCCACTTGGGCAACCTGGTACCTGGGGTACAAAGCGGCAGGGAAACCGAAAATGAGGCTCTGGTATTGTATTTCCTGGGCCTGCCTCGGTCTGGCCGTCATGACCAAGGGAATCGCGGCCATTGCATTGACCGGATTGATTGCGGGCGGTTTTATTCTCTGTCGCAGAGACTGGCGGGCTTTGTTATCCATGGCCTGGGTGCCGGGTCTGTTGATTTTTGCGATCATTGTGGTTCCCTGGCATTGGGCTGTGAGTTCCGAGAATCCGGGATTCTTTCATTTTTATATCGTTGTGCAGCATTTTGACCGTCTCACGAGCCAGGAACACGCCAAACCTTTCTGGTTTTTTATTGTCATCTTTCCTTTCGGCATGCTGTTGTGGACGGCGTTTTTCTTTCCCGCCGTGGCACAATCCCTCCAAAAAGCGTTCAACGCACTGAGATCATTCCGGGAGAACGGGGGGCAGGGGGAGGCCGTTCTTTTCCTGGTCGTCTGGGTCGTTGCGGTAATCGGCCTGTTCAGCCTGAGCGCGTGCAAACTGGTTCCCTATATTTTGCCCGCGTATCCGGCCATGGCACTTCTCGTGGCACATTTTATAAGGAGCGAAGGACAGGAGAAGCGGTCGGTTCGCTGGGGTGCCGCTGTTCTGGCCATTCTGCTGATGGTGTGCGCCGTGGTCCTGATGCCGGTGGCCATGCGACAGGATGCGCTAACCATGTCCGAGCTGGTGCCGGCCATTCGTGTGGGACAGGCGGGACTCATTTTAAGCGGCATCCTTCTGACCGTATCCTTTTTTAAACGACGTCTAATCCCTTTTTCCACCGGTTTTGCCATGGTGCTGCTTCTTCCAGCCATGCTCATGGTCGTGCCGTCCGTTGCCAAATACCGGAAAGTCGGCGGATTTATCAAAGCCATGCCGAACCCATTGCCACCAGAGATCAGGGTTGCCGAATGGCGCAACTACGATCAGGGCTTAAGTTTTTACACCGGCAGGCGGACCATCCTGGTGGATGAAATAGATGAACTGGCGTACGGCAGGTCACAGGGGAACCACGAGGACTATTTTTTAACGGGTGAAGAAAGCCTCAGGCGTCTTGCGAAGGAGGTCCCCCTGCTTGTCAACATCCGCCCCAATCACTGGCCGAAAGTTCAAAAATGGAAAACCATGCAGCCCGTTGCCGCCAACAGCACCAATATCATGGTTGGCAACAAGGCGTTTTTTCGCTTGACCGGTCTCAAGCCCTGGCCCGATTCGGCCATCAAACCGCCACCCCTGCTGTTGATGCCGCGGTTGCGGGAGCAGAAGCCATAACAGGCTGGTTTTAAGGAAATGAATGTTCTAACCCGATATCTCCTCAAAGAATTTTTCAAGCTGCTGATCGTTTGCCAGCTGGTTTTTATTGCGTTGTACCTGATGATTGATTTTGCCAGCGGAATCGACGATTTCATCAAAGCGGATGCGCCGAGAAGTGTTATGATAGCGTATTTTGCTTTTAAGATTCCGGCCATTGCAAGTCAAATGCTGCCCCCTGCCATTTTGACCACGGTCATTATCCTGTTCAGTCTCATGAAAAGGAACAATGAAATGGTTGCGTTGAAAGCCAGCGGTGTCAACACCTGGCAGGTTGCGCAGCCCCTTGTCCTGCTTGCGGCATTTCTTTCGGTTGTCCTGTTTTTTTTCTCGGAAACCATCGTTCCTTATGCCAGTTCCAGATGCAATGAGATATGGCGGATTGAAGTGAAAAAGGAACATCCTGGTCGGTTCCACGGACAGAACCATGTCTGGTACAAAGGCAAGAATTGCATTTACTTCATCAAGCAGTTTGATAGCCGTAAAATGATGATGGTAGACCCCACTTTCTATTTTTTCGATGACAAATTCAAAATTACCCGAAGAATTGATGGGCGCAGAGCGGTCTGGAAAGAGAACATCTGGCAGGTTCAAAACGGCATTGTTCAAAACCGTGAAAAGGATGGCACTTACGATCTTCAGAAATTTGAACACCTGGAGGTCAAGTTGGACGAGAACCCTAAGGACTTTATACGGCAAAATGTAGAGCCGGAAGAGATGGGATATGTGCAACTCAAACGATTTGCCCGAAGGCTTAAACTGGAAGGTTATGACGCTACCCGTTATTTTGTGGAACTGAACATCAAGATCGCCTTCCCTTTTATTGTCCTTATCATGACCCTTATGGGTATTCCCGTCGCTCTCTGGAAAAAAGGGATGGGGACACCGGTGGCTGTTTGCATCGGTATTTCTCTCTGTTTTGTATACCTCCTCGTCCTGGGACTCGCGCGAACGTTGGGTTTTGCGGGAATTCTGCCGCCGTTGTTCTCAGCCTGGCTGGCCAACAGTATATTTCTCTTTTTTGGCGTCTATATGATGATTCATGCCAATCGCTAGGCTGGATCATATGAAACCCCTGTATTGGTAGGAGGCAATTCATGCGTCCAATTATTTGTTTTATCGACGATTCCGGTTTTGAGCATGAGCTCGTTAAAGGTGAAATAGCGGCCTGTGGCCCGCATTTTGAATTCGTGCAGGCATACACCTTCCATGAAGCCCGGTCATTGCTGCAAAATGTTACACCGGCATTATTTTTGCTCGATCTCTGGGGACAGGATGAGACCGTGACCAGCCCTCAGATCACCCCCCGGGAGGATGTGCTTGAAAAAATTTCCGGTTTTCCCGCGCTGACGGACGTTTATACAGGTTTGAGTGATTTTAAGGGGGATGTCGGCAATGAATACCTCAAACGCTTTTTTGCCATTGTCGATAGTTGGCGAAACCTTTTTGAAAGTGTATGCGCCGGCATGGGACAGAATCGAAAGTATGGCCTTAAAAACCTTGCGCATGTCAGAACGTTTTACCCGGGAGTTCCGGCGGTTTTCTATACAAGAAAATCCCTTATCAGTGATGCCGTCGCTCTGTTTGAAGCGGGAGTGGACGGCCTTTTCATCAAACCCACGGGAAAAACGGATGATGAAACCCGGCGTCTCACCCGGGAAAATGCCCCGTTTCTGCTTAAAAAAATAGAAAGAATAATCGACGCTTATCCCAAATCCCGTAAAGCATAAGATGCGGGAGTGAAACGCCCATGGGATTTCACCAACAAAAATGCCTGGAATCTTGCATCTTACAAAAAGGGCTATTTATGTGTAAAACAGTCCCTTTTTTGCCCCGGAAAAGTTAAATGAGGCCTGCTTGACAAAAGTTTTTCCGATGCTTAACGTATCGCCATCGTTCGAAATGGGAGACAATTCAAGTTTAATGGTGATTTTAGGAGTGAAATGTGGCCAGGATTGATGTCATGGATGAAAAAGAATCAACTGAAGAGTTACCGGAAGAACTAAACGGTGAAGAGGAAGCAATAGAGGGCCGGAACGATGATTCCGAAGATACAGAAGAAATTCCCTTGTCGGAGATGACAGAGGAACAGTTGATTGAAAAGATTTCGGAAGTGCAGGCATTGGCGAACACCAACATGGATAACTATCTCCGTTCGCAGGCGGAGATGGAAAATATGAAAAAGCGCTTCCAGAAAGAAAAGCAGGAACTGGTCAAATATGGAAACGAGGTCTTGACCAAGCAGTTGCTGCCCGTTGCAGACAATCTGGAAAAAGCCCTGGATCACTCAAAAGATGAAAATTCCCTTGAAGCCTTGCGTGAAGGGGTTGATTTAACGCTGAAAGGGCTCATAAGCGTCCTGGAAAAAGCTGGCGTGGAAGTGGTACAAGCAATTGGAGCGCCATTTGACCCCAATTTCCACGAAGCTGTTTCTGAGCAGGAGGATCGGAATGCGCCTCCCGGAACGGTGTTAAAAGAGCTTCAAAAAGGATATTTGTTGAACGAGAGGCTTGTCAGGCCGGCAATGGTGATTGTTAACAAGAAATAAAAATGACTTAGGAGGCAGATAAATGGGAAAAACGATAGGGATAGATCTGGGGACAACCAACTCGTGCGTAGCCGTGATGGAGGGCGGTGATCCCGTCGTGATCGCCAACGCCGAGGGAAGCCGTACAACGCCTTCTATTGTGGGTTTTACCGAAGGTGGAGAGAGACTGGTGGGGCAGATCGCCAAACGGCAGGCCGTCACCAATCCTGAAAATACGGTTTTTGCGGTGAAGCGGCTGATCGGCAGGAAATTTGATTCCGCGGAGGTGCAAAGAGACATTAAGGTGCTTCCCTACACCATCAGCAAGGCACAGAACGGCGATGCACACGTGGGCATCAGAGGAAAAGATTACAGCCCCGCTGAAATATCCGCTATTATCCTAAAGAAGATGAAAGAAACCGCGGAGAGCTATCTGGGAGAAACAGTGACCGATGCGGTCATTACCGTTCCCGCCTATTTTAACGACAGCCAGCGGCAGGCCACAAAAGATGCGGGACGGATTGCGGGTCTTAATGTTGAGCGCATTATCAATGAGCCCACGGCGGCCTCTCTGGCCTTTGGAATGGACAAAAAGGGAGATCGCAAGATCGCTGTTTTCGATCTGGGAGGCGGCACCTTTGATATTAGCATCCTGGAAATCGGAGAAGGGGTGTTCGAGGTAAAATCAACCAATGGCGACACCCATCTGGGTGGCGAGGATTTCGATCTCAGAATTATTGATTACCTGGCGGACGAGTTCAAAAAGGACCAGGGGATTGATCTGCGGAACGACAAAATGGCCTTGCAGCGATTGAAAGAAGGTGCTGAAAAGGCCAAGACGGAGCTTTCCGGTTCCATGGAAACGGATGTAAATCTTCCCTTCATTACTGCCGATGCCAGCGGTCCCAAGCACCTGAATATCAAGTTGAATCGGGCCAAACTGGAAGGATTGGTGGAAGACCTTATTGAAAAAGTGGTGGCACCTTGCCAGTTGGCCATGAAAGATGCGGGTCTTTCCGCAAAGGATATTGATGATGTGATCCTGGTGGGCGGCATGACACGAATGCCAAAGGTTCAAGCAAAAGTTTCCGCAATATTCGGAAAAGAGCCCAATAAGGGAGTAAACCCCGATGAAGTAGTGGCCGTTGGCGCGGCCATTCAGGGTGGTGTCTTGAAGGGCGATGTCAAAGACGTTCTGCTCCTTGATGTGACACCCCTTTCACTGGGGATCGAAACGCTGGGCGGTGTATTTACAAAGCTTATCGAAAAGAATACCACCATTCCCACAAAGAAAAGTCAAACTTTCAGTACGGCCGCGGACAGCCAGCCCGCGGTTGAAATTCATGTCCTTCAGGGGGAGCGGGAAATGGCCGCACACAACAAAACCCTGGGACGGTTTCAACTGGTTGGCATCCCACCTGCCCCAAGGGGCGTTCCCCAGATTGAAGTAACTTTTGATATCGATGCGAACGGTATCGTAAGTGTTTCCGCAAAGGATCTCGGAACAGGCAAGGAGCAGTCCATTAAGATCACTGCTTCGAGCGGATTGAGCGAAGAGGAGATCGAAAAACTGGTGAAAGATGCGGAACTGCACGCGGAAGAAGATAAGAAGAAGCGTGAATTGATAGACGCCCGCAATATGGCGGATTCCTTGATTTACACAACTGAAAAATCGATCAAGGAAATCGGGGACAAACTGGATGACGCGACAAAATCAAACGTCGAGCAGGCCATTGAAAAACTGAAAAAATCCATGGAAAGTGAAGATGCCGAGGAGATCAAGAGGCTCACGGAAGAACTGACCCAGGCATCCCACAAGCTGGCGGAAACCATCTATGCCAACGCAAACCAGGAACAACAGGCCCAGGGGCAGCCTGGTGCCGAGGGAGACGCCGACGCCGGCGCCCCGAAAGATGATGATGTGGTGGATGCCGATTTTGAGGAAGTGAAGAAGTGATTTCAGGCAACATTCTTTTAAAAAGGGCTGTTTCTGTTTTGTTGGCGGGGATGGCCCTTTTTTTGTTCGCCTGCCAGCCGAAAAGCACCCGCTCTCCCGCAAAAGCCACGCAAATCCGTTCAGAGGCTTTTGCCGTCGCAGAAAAATACCGGCAAAAAGGTGATTTGGCGCAAGCGCTGACCCATTACCAGTCATTTTTAACCCAAGCGGTGAAAGACGATCGAATCCCGCTGGCCCTTCAACGCATCGCCGAGATTGAGCTAAAACTTAATAACCCCGAAAATGCACTCGCCTCTCTTGAAAAACTTTCAAAGCGATATCCCGATTATACTTGGATCCCGGAAGTGCGATATCAGATTTCGGTAATCCTCTACCAGTTGGGAAGATACGAGGCCTCCGCCAACAAAGCCATCGGATGGCTGGATCAGTTTCAAAGGCATTACCTCAAAAAGGACGTTCTGGTCCTTCTGGGGGATGATTTCTGTGCCATGGGGGAAACGGAATCGGCCTTTTTTTGCTGGATCGAAGCCAAAGATGTCGGAAAAGATGACGAGAAGAAAGAGACAGCGCTGGATGAAAAACTGGAAACGCTGATCGATACGAGCAGTCCGCTTTTTCTTTCGCGGCTTCTCGAAAATGAACGGGAAGGGTTTTACCCACCCGAAATCTATTATCACATCAGCTCGGTTTTTCTTTCACAAAAGGAACCGGGACAGGCGGAAATAGCCGTGCGAATCCTTATGGAATCCACCCGTAACCTTCAGTGGATTAAAAAAGGGGAAGATATTCTGGCTCGGATCAAAGAAGAAATGGCCATTTGCGAAGACTGCATCGGTTGTCTTCTTCCCTTGAGCGGTTCTTTTGCCGCCTATGGTCAAGAAGTCCTTAATGGTTTGACCTTGGGAATGCTGAATGACCCCATGAAAGAAACAAAAATGAAGCTCATTGTCAAGGACACGGCGGGAAGCCCTGAAAAAACCCTGAATGAACTTGAAACACTGGTGAATAAACAAAAAGTCATCGGTATCATCGGCCCCCTTTCCAGCAAGACAGCCACGTTCATTTCTGAAAGAGCCCAGGATCTGGGTGTTCCGATGATTGCACTGACCCAGAAAAGAGACATCGTGAAAACCGGCGATATGGTGTTTAGAAATTTTCTCACGCCGGAACAGGAAATCGATTCGCTGCTTGAGGTGGCCATGGGTCAACTGGGGTTGAAACGTTTCGGCATTTTATACCCGGACAATACCTATGGACGTTTCTGCATGAACCGGTTCTGGGACAAACTGGACGAGCTGGGGGGCAGCGTTACCGCAGTGGAGTCATATCCAACGGATGTAACCGACTTTGAAGATCAAATCAAGAAGATGGTGGGGCTTTATTACCCGAGGGCAGGTGACTGGAGACGCATGTATTCCCAGAAGACAACAGCGGGTAATGACGAAAGTGAAAAACAGCTGGAGGACGGCGATCCCGTCATCGATTTTGATGCTGTTTTTATTCCCGATACCTACCAGCGGGTGGCCATGATTGCGCCCCAGCTGGCGTTTTATGATGTGCTGGGTGTTCGGTTAATGGGTACAAGGCTCTGGGATTCACCCAAATTAATTGAAATGGCGGGAAATTATCTTCAGGGCGCTCTTTTCTCTTCAGGTTTTGTGGCAGAATCCGAAAACCCTGAGGTAGCGCGTTTTGTGGCGGACTACCGAAATAATTTTAATCAACCCCCGGGCATCCTGGCGGCCAACGGCTATGATACCATTTGTCTGTTGCAAACAATCCTCAGGGAATACAACCCCAAAACACGTGAGAATCTGCGGCAAGCCTTGCTGGATGCACCGGTTTTTGAAGGTGTGACAGGACCTTTTCGCTTTGATGAAGAAGGTGAAGCCTTGAAAGTCCCCTTGCTGTTGACTGTTTCGGGAAACAAAACAGTTCCAATTTACTAGCCCGTCGTTTCAGAGGTCTCCTCTTCGTCCTCTTCCGCTTCCTTTTTTTCTTTCGATTTTTGGGCAATCCGGGCCACCAGGATGCCGATTTCATAGAGAATGATAAGAGGCCCTGCCATCATGCACTGGGTTATCACGTCCGGGGGGGTAAGAATTGCGGCGACAACGAACGTCAGGAGGATTGCGTATTTACGCTTCTTCTTGAGCAACTCGGCCGTCACGACGCCCATCTTGGCCAAGAAAAAAATAATGACCGGAAGCTCAAAAACCACCCCGAAGGCGAAAAGCAGTTTGATGGCAAAGGAAAAATACTGTTTGACCGACGGAAGTGCTTTTACATACTCGTTTGAGAACCCGACGAAAAACTTGAAACCGAAGGGAAAGACCACGAAATAACCAAAAAGGGACCCTCCTACAAATAGAATAGTGGAAGCCACCACGAAAGGGATCACATATTTTTTTTCCTTCTGGTATAGGCCGGGGGCGATAAACATCCATAGCTGGTAGAAAATGTAGGGTGCTACCAGCAATATTCCCGCCAGAAAAGAAACCTTCAGGTAGGTGAAAAACATCTCGGGGAGATTGGTGAAAATAAGATGATCGCCTTCAGGCATCACCGCTTTAAGTGGTGCGACCAGGAGAGCGAACAACCTTTCCGCAAAGGCGTATGAGGCTGCGAAACCAACCCCGACCGCGATGGCGGAGAAGATAAGCCGTTTCCGTAGTTCCTCCAGGTGACTCAAAAACGGCTGTTTGTCTTCGCTATCCATTATGGTCTTTCTCCACAGTAGCCGGGGCCGCGGTTTCTTTTTCAACATCGTGGGAAGCAGTGGTGATGACGGTGTCTTTGGAAGGTTTCTCCTTTTCCTGATGGTACGCATCCAGCATTTGGTCGTAATCCTCAAATTTCGGCGGTTCTTCCTTTTCTTCCACATCCTCAACCGCCGCTTCCTTTTTCTTTGAATCCGGCGGCTTATCCAAACCGCTGACGGCATCCACCACGTCTTCACGGGCTTCTTTGAAATCCTCGTCCAGATTTAAACCGTCCTTGATCTCAGTAGTTGCCCTTTTGAATTCAGAAAGGCCTTTTCCCAGGGCTTTTGCAAGATCGGGAAGTTTCTTGGGTCCGATGACGATCAGAGCGATCACCAAAATGATAATTAATTCGGGCATGCCGATACCAAACATTTTTTCCTCCACACATCAGTCGCAAAAAGGTCGGCAGTTTGTGCCGGGTCGTTCACGCCTGTTTCACAAGGCGTTATTATAATTGAAGCATCAAGGCTGTTTCATCGCAATCCGGAAATTTTGGGCATTTCAAACAGTCCGCCCATATTTTGTGGGGAAGCTGGGATTTATCAACTTCATAAAATCCTCTTTTAATGAAAAAATCAGGAACATAGGTTAATGTAAACACCTTGTCGAGTCCGAGGGCGGCCGCTTCCCGCAGGCATGCATCCATAAGCTTTCTGCCAAATCCCTTCCCCTGGAATGCTTCAGCAACGGCCAGCGATTCGATTTCCGCAAGATCCTTCCAGCATATGCCCAAACCGCAGACCCCCTGGATGCGATCTCCCGAAGCCGGTTCCAGTACAAAATAGGCGCGCAGATGCTCATAAAGCTCGCTTAAAGACCTGGCCAGGAGCCGTCCTTTTGCGGCATAGGCGTTCAAGAGTTCGTGAATCGCCTGCACATCATCGATAACCGCCTTTCTCACAAGCGGATATTCATCTTTTTCATATACCACAGTCTGTTCCTTTTTGTCAGCATTTGGTCTGTCGCCAAAAAAATCATTTTTGACGGCCGACCTTTTGGACAAACCCTTTCAGTTTTTCCTCTTTAGCCAGATTTTGTTGCGTTCTAACGGCTTCCGTTTTGGTCCCATATGTACCGCACCGTACCCGGAAATAACTTCGGCCATTGATGATAACTTTGTAATGGTACGCCGGGTATCCTTTTTTTACCAAGCGGTTAACCATATTGGAAGCCTGCTTTTCCGCGTCCAGTGATGCCACCTGAACCACATAGAATTCTTCGGCAGGTGCAGGCGCAGCGGGCTTTTTTACATCGTTGGCGTCGGGGTTTTCTTGTTTGAGGTTCTTCTTGACGGGTGGTTCTTTCCGTGAAGGCACCTCTGGGATTTTTTGCTTGGAGAGTTCATCATAAAATGCAAAATTCGGACTTTCCGGGAGGGCCTTGATCTCATCCAATTCGGCAGTGTCCCGATGCCCCAACATTTCCTGAAGCTTTACAATCTGGTTCTTGAGCTCGGCCAGGGTTTTCGCACCGCTCGGTAAAAGCCCTCTGCCGGCGAGAACACCCAGTGTAAAAATCCAACCCAGAAAGATTAAAAAGCCCAGGCTCCAAAAAAAAAGTGCCGTACGGGAAAGCTCCAGGCGAAGACCCTTTTTCTCTTTTTCAGGTTTTTCTTTCTCTTCCTCTGTCATACCTTGGTCGTCACATTTTTTCAGGCGCACTCACACCCAGCAGACGCAGTCCGTTGGCGATGACGATTTTGACGCCCGAAACCAGGATCAGTCTGGCTTGCGTCAAGGTTTGGTCTTCGGTGACGACCCTGAGTTCACTGTTCTTAAGGCCCATGTTGAAGTACCGGTGAAAGGATGCCGCCAGATGGGTCAGATAATAGGTTAACCGATGGGCTTCCAGCGTCTTGCAGATATCTTCCAGAAGTGCCGGAAATTCCGACATGGTTCGGATGATGGCCATTTCTTCCTTCAGTGCAAGTTTTTCCCATATGCCGTCAGCCCGGTCCAAAACGGCAATTCCTTCAGACTCAGCCTTACGGATGATGCTGCAGATTCGGGCGTGGGCGTATTGAACATAATAGACCGGGTTGTCACTGTCCTGTTTCTTGACAAGATCCATGTCCACATCGAGCGGTGAGTCATGGCTCTTGGTGAGAAACACAAAACGAGCTGCGTCAACACCCACCTCATCCAGCAGTTCCTGAAGGGTGACAAAACTTCCGGCCCGCTTGCTCATTCGGAGTTCCTGTCCATTCTCCCACAATTTTACCAGCTGTATCAGCAGAACCGAAAGCCAATTTTCGGGAATGCCGTGACTCATCAGAGCGGCTTTTACACGCGGTACATATCCATGATGATCGGCGCCCCAGATGTTGATGGCTTTGGTAAAACCCCTGCGGTGTTTCTCCAAGTGATAGGAGATATCCGATGCAAAATAGGTATACTGACCATCGCTTTTTCGAATCACGCGGTCTTTGTCATCCCCGAATTGAGAGGTTTTGATCCAGACGGCCCCTTCCTGCTCATACAGATGCCCTCTGGCCTGTATGGAATCCAATGTTTGGTCGAGCAATCCGGACGCGTGAAGGTCGTCTTCGGAAGACCAGACATCAAAATTTACCCTGAAACGATCCAGGGCTCGCTGAATTTCCTTGAGCATCATTTCTTTGCCGTTTTGCGCACAAAGAGCGACGGCTTTATCCGGTTCTTCCGAACTCAAATCAATTTTTTCAGAGATAGTATCCGCCAAATCCAGAATGTATTCTCCGTGATAACCGTTTTCGGGAAACTTGAAGTCCGGGTCCTCCTTCTGTTTCAAGCGGGCCCAAATGGATTCCCCCAGCATCCTGATCTGCAGTCCGGCGTCATTTACATAAAATTCTCGAACCACCTGGTGACCGCAAAAGGAGAAAATCCGGCAGAGTGTATCACCAAGAGCGGCACCCCTGCCGTGACCGAGATGAAGGGGACCCGTGGGATTGGCGCTGACAAACTCCAGCAAAACTTTCTCATCACGCCCCATTTCGCTACGGCCATAATCATTTTGAAACCGAAGGATCTGATCCAGAATTTGACACCACTCTTCTGCGTGAATGGTAAAATTGATAAATCCGGGACCGGCTATCCGGGTATTTTCAAAGAAATCCTTCTCATCCTTCAGATGTTCTACAATGACGGATGCAATTTCCCGGGGATTTCGTTTTTGGCCGGCTGCCAGGGTCATGGGCAGATTGGTGGCAAAATGGCCATGTTCGGGATTCTTCGGCACTTCGATAACGTATTCGGGTACGGTCGTTTTTTTGAGTTAGCCAAGCTAGAAACAGCGGGAAAGGGCATTTTTCAGTATGCCATCGATTCTCTTTTTCATATGCGTGATTCCTTCCGGCAACTCCAAATGTTCGGCCGGTTTTTTCTAATGGATGATCCTCGTGAAAAGGGTTTGTCGCTGCAACATAACTAACTGATCCCTTTTTTTATATCAAGCAATATGTGAACCCTCTTTCACGGAAGTTGACATGCGCACAAGGGAGCGCTAAAATGCGCGTATTTTTCCAGAGGATTAACCTGTTTAGATGAAAACACTGTTTTGTTTGCTGGGTCTGGTTCTAATTGTTGAAGGGTTGCCGTATTTTGCATTTCCGGAAAAGATGAAACATTGGGTGGAAAAGATTCTTGAAATGCCCAGTGCACACCTTCGCACAATGGGACTTCTGGCCATGGGGATTGGCCTTCTCATCACTTATTTTTCCCGTCCTTAAATGCATTCAAAAAAAATTGACAGCTTCCCCTAAAAGATGAATCTCACAGCGCCCTTGCCGGTTCACATTTCCGCCGCTTCGGACAAGGATAAAACCGTTTGACTTAAAAATCGAATTTGGATATTTTACGCGTTTTATGTTTTTAACATGGTAAAAATAGAAGATTATAACTATCATCTGCCTGAAGCCCTCATCGCGCAGTTTCCCGTTGACAAACGGGATCGTTCCCGGCTGCTCATGGTGGATCGGCCGACAGGTTCTCTCACGGATCGCCGCTTTTTTGAACTGCCGTCCCTCCTTGGACCCGGCGATCTACTGGTGGTGAACAATACCCGGGTGGTCCCGGCCAGGATTTTTGGCCAAAAGGAGAGCGGGGGTAAGGTTGAAGTTCTTGTTCTGGAGCATTCCAAAGGTGAAGGTTGTAAGGGGGAATCCAGACTTTGTTTGCTAAAATCTTCCAGACGTCCAAAACCGGGGAGCCGGATATTTTTTGAGGGATCGCTTTCCGGAGACATAGAAGAGGTCCTTGACCGGGGTCTGACCAGGATATCTTTTAAGGCGGGTGAAAAAGGCATGGCGGAATTCCTTGCGGAAAAAGGCATTCTTCCCCTGCCCCCCTATATCAAGCGGTCCAATGACGCGTCGATGGATATGCTTGACGAAGAGCGATATCAGACGGTCTATGCGGAACGGGCAGGTGCCGTTGCAGCCCCCACCGCCGGGTTGCACTTCACCAAAGACCTCATAACGGAACTCCAGGCCAAAGGGGTTAAAATAGCACCTTTGACCCTGCATGTGGGGTACGGCACATTCAGACCCGTCGAAACGGAGGACATCAGAGAGCACCGTTTGGATGAAGAACAATTTGTTATTGAGCCCCGTACCGCAAAACTGATTAACGCAACCCGTGCGGACGGGGGAAGGGTTTTTGCCGTTGGAACGACGGTGGTTCGTACCCTTGAAACCGCATGGACCGAGGAAAAAGGTGTTTGCGCGGGCGCGGGAAAAACAGGACTCTTGATTACACCCGGATTTCAGTTTCATGTTGTGGACGGTTTGATTACGAATTTTCATTTGCCTAAAAGTTCCCTGCTTTTCCTGGTATCGGCCTTTGCGGGATTTGAGCTGACAAAAAAAGCCTATTCCCGAGCTGTTCAACAGCAATACCGGTTTTATAGTTATGGCGATGCCATGCTGATATTGTAACATGGCTGATTTTAGGAGGGTTTTCGGGATTCAATTTGGAATTCAAAGTTACTCACCGTGCTGACGGCTGTCGGGCCAGAACGGGTATCATTAAGACGCCTCACGGGTGCATTGAAACGCCGGTTTTTATGCCCGTGGGAACCCAGGGGTCCGTCAAGGCTGTTTCTCCCGAAGATTTGACGGATGCCGGAGCGACCATTATCCTGGCCAATACCTATCACCTCTATCTGAGGCCAGGGGCTAATCTGATCCGTCGCCTGGGCGGGCTGCACCGGTTCATGAATTGGAACGGCGCCATCCTTACGGACAGTGGCGGTTTTCAGGTATACAGCCTGGCAAAACTGAGAGAAATCTCTGAAAGAGGGGTGGTTTTCAGGTCGCACCTGGACGGATCGAAACACCTTATCGGTCCGGAAGAGGCCATGGATATTCAGGAAGCCCTGGGGGCGGATATTGTCATGACCTTTGATGAATGTGCGCCTTACCCCGCCGATTACGATTATGTTCTGAAGTCCGTGCAGTTAACCAGTCTCTGGGCAAGGCGGTGCATGGATCGCAGAAAAAGGGGAGATCAGGCCCTTTTCGGCATTGTACAGGGGGGCATGTACAGGGATTTGAGGGAGAAAAGCGCCGGGGAAATCGTGGCCATGCAGTTTGACGGGTATGCGCTGGGAGGCCTTTCGGTGGGGGAAGATGCCGAAACAAGACAACGTGTCATGGATGAAGTCATGGGCTTTCTTCCGGCAGCGGCCCCTGTTTATTTGATGGGAGTGGGCAAGCCTGAAGATATCGTTGAGGCCGTTCGGCGCGGCGTAGATATGTTCGATTGCGTCATGCCGACCCGCAATGCCAGAAACGGTGCGCTTTTTACGGCCACCGGCAGAATAAACATCAAAAATGCATGTTACGCAGAGGATGAGAGACCCGTTGAAGAGAATTGCAATTGTTATACCTGTGCCAATTATTCCAGAGCGTACCTGAGGCATCTTTTTATGGCGAGAGAAATTCTGGCATACAGGCTCAATACCATCCACAATATTTCCTACTATTGCCGCTTGATGTCACGCATGCGATCTGCTATTAAAGACAATAATTTTGACCATTTTTGTTTAGAATTTTACGAATTGAAACGTAACGGTATGGATTGAGAGGAGGTTCAAGGATGATTTCTTTAGCTTATGCAATGGGACAACAGGGAGGTGCTGACGGAGCAAGTGGCGGTTTCGGTGCTTTTCTGCCCCTCATTTTGATGTTTGCTATTTTCTATTTTCTGCTTATCAGGCCGCAACAGAAAAAGGCAAAACAACACAAGCAACTGCTTTCCGCCATCAAAAAAGGGGACCGTGTTGTGACCAGTGGCGGTCTTCACGGACTGGTTACCGGGATTACGGAAGATGTGGTTACCATAGAAATTGCACCGAAGGTGAGGGTTAAAATCGCGAGGGGCTCCATTTCCGGTGTGACAACCAGAGCACAGCAATAAAATCAGACAATCCAATCGGTTCTTGAGAATCAAATCTGGGAGTAACAAGTGTCTAAAAGCTTAACTTGGCGCAGCGTCGTTGCGCTGCTGGCAATCCTGGTGGCACTGATTTATCTGGTGCCGTCCATAACCGGAGAGGTTCCTGCATGGTGGTCCAGTTTTCTGCCGAAAGACAAGATTCATCTGGGTCTTGATTTGCAGGGAGGGATGCATCTCGTTTTGGAGGTAGAGGCTTCAAAGGCCATTGAAAACCACCTGGAGCGTGTGGTTGACGAGATGAAAGGTGATCTGAGAGAGGACAAAATAAGATATGTTTCATTGAAACGCAACGGCCTGGAGGGGGTTGAGATTATCCTCATGCGTTCGAAAGATGAAACAGTGTTCCGGGATATGGCGGCTGCCGGTTATCCCGATTTCTCCATAGAATCCATGCCCGAGCAAAATGGGAAACCCGTATTTAAAATGGTGCTGAACGAGAAAGCCAAAATTCATATCATGAAAATGGCGGTTGAGCAGGCCTTGGAAACCATTCGAAACAGGGTTGACCAGTTCGGTGTCAGTGAACCGGATATTCGTCCTCAGGAAAACAACAGGCTTCTGATTCAGCTGCCCGGTATAAAAGACCCCAAACGGGCCATTGCACTCATTGGCAAGACCGCTCTGCTGGAGTTCAAACTGGTGGACGAAGAACACAGTGTCCAGGAAGCCTTAAAGGGGAATGTCCCTCCGGGAGATGAGATTCTGTACCAGGTTTCCGTTGATCCCGATACCGGCCATGAACGAAAAACCCCCTTTCTTTTGAAAAAGCGTACAGCGCTCACCGGTGAATATCTCACCGACGCCCGCGTTCAGATCGACAGCCGGTATAACGAACCGTATGTTTCCATTTCCTTTGACGCGAGGGGTGCAAGGCTGTTTGAACAGGTGACCGGCCAGAATGTCAAGAAACGTCTGGCCATCGTCCTCGACGGAAAGGTCAATTCAGCGCCGGTGATTCAGGACAAGATTTCCGGAGGAAAAGCCCAGATTACAGGGCGCTACACCACCGATGAAGCCCGGGATCTGGCCATCGTACTGCGGGCCGGTGCACTGCCGGCGCCGGTGAAGATCATTGAAGAAAGGACTGTGGGGCCCTCCCTGGGAAAAGACTCCATCCAAAAGGGTTTCAAGTCCATGGTTATCGGCGGCATTATCGTTATTCTTTTTATGGCCATTTATTACGGCCTTTCCGGCGCTATTGCGGACCTGGCGCTGTTGTTGAACATTCTCTTTATTATGGCGGGACTTGCTTTTTTCAGCGCTACCCTCACCCTTCCCGGAATAGCGGGTATTATTCTGACCATCGGTATGTCGGTCGATGCCAATGTTTTGATATTTGAGAGAATTCGTGAAGAGGTCCGGCTTGGAAAAACCGCCAGGACCGCCATCGAGGGCGGATATTCCAAGGCCCTGGTGACGATTCTGGATGCTCAGCTCACAACGTTGATCGTTGCCCTGGTGCTCTTTCAGTTTGGTACAGGGCCGGTTCGCGGTTTTGCCGTGACGCTCAGCATCGGCATTGTAGCCAGTATTTTCACGGCCATTTTTCTGACCCGGATTATTTTTGATTATTTGTATGTGAAACGCAACGTGAAGAAATTGAGTATATAAGGGGTGAAAAATGAGCAATGGGACATCTTTTTTTGCCCATTGTCCGCTGCCCATATTTTTATTGCCTCTTTAATTTGGAGCTAGTCAATGCAATTTATAAAACCCGGAATTAACATCAATTTCACTGGAAAGCGAAAAATCGCTTTCACCATTTCCAGCTTTATGATCCTTGCCACCATTTTTTTGCTGGTGTGGCGGGGGGGGCCGAATTACGGTGTGGATTTTTCGGGGGGCGTGCTTGTACAGATCAAAATGGCGCAGAAAGTTTCTCCTTCGGAAATCAAAAAGGCCCTGGCGCTCGTAGATCTTCAGGACAGTATTGTCCAGGAATTCGGTGAAGCCGGACAGTTGGAATATCTCATTCGAATTCGAAAGACGGAGGTTGAGCTCTCCAGCCTGGGCGACCAGGTTGAAAAGGCGTTGAAGACCGGGTTCGGGGATAAAGTCGAAATCAGACGGGTTGAAATGGTGGGGCCAAAAGTGGGTAAGGACCTCCGTCAAAAGGCCCTTTTTGCTATTTTTTATTCAATCCTCTTTATTGCCATCTACATTTCGGGGCGTTTTGAGCTGAAATGGCTCATGAGCATCATCATGGCATTGTGTCTGGCTTTTGTGGTGTATATTACCTCCAGGTTTGGAATCAGTGTCACCTGGCTTATTTTGATTGCGCTCATCGTGACGCTGACGCTCTGTTTATTCCTGAATCTCAAATATGCCTTGGGCGCTATCATCGCCCTTATACACGATGTGATCATTACCCTGGGCTTTTTTGCCCTGACCGAAAGGGAGGTCTCCCTTTCCATTATTGCGGCATTTCTGACCATCGTCGGATATTCCCTCAATGACACCATTATCGTATTTGACCGTATCCGGGAAAACTTGAGACGTTTCAGGCGAAAGCCTTTTGAAGAAACCATGAATCAGAGCATTAATGAAACCCTCAGCCGAACCATTCTGACATCGGGCACCACACTGATCGTCATCATCGCCCTCTTTGTTCTAGGCGGCGGTGTCATTCACGACTTTGCCTTTGCGTTGCTGGTGGGGGTCGTCGTGGGGACTTATTCCTCAATTTTTGTTGCCAGCCCCATACTGATGATCTGGGAGGGGCGGTTCGGCAAGAAGGCGCAAAAAAAAAAGTAAGCAAATAGCGGCCAATGAACCATTAACAGCCTCCACTTAATGCCAAAATCGCAATTTATGGCCGCTTATAAAGGCCTTTGACCTGATAAATCGGTGTTTGAGGTTGTCCATTGCTGGTGAATCGCAGGAAAAAGAGAGCACGTCGCAGATTGCTCTTCTGGCTGTTTGCGCTGATGTTGCTGGGCATTTCAGCCGCTGGTTGGTGGCTCTGGCAGCCAAAAAAAACCCATACGCCGCGTCTGAATTATATTTTGATTGATGTCAATGGGCAGCCCCTTAAACTCCTATCCGGGGAAACCTTTTCACTTCGGCCCGAAGACAAAATCAAAATCACCGACGTTTCAACCACCATCCCTTTTAATATGGATACCCGTCTGGTCTGTAAAGGACTCGACGTTAATGCCTTGCAGTACGACACCATAAAGCTTACCGAGTTGCTCCCCCAAAAAGATGCATTTCAGCGCTACCAATTTCGCATAGAAGTTAAATATCTAAATAATGAAATCGGGCACATAACGTGGATTATCCAGCCCTATGCAGAGGACTGGCTGGAAAAGGCCAACCGGATCATTGATGATCGAATGAGACTTGAAATTCTTCAACGAGGACACAACCTGCTTCCCGATGACGATCGAATTCGTGATCGGCTTCTGGCTGAGTACATGGCACAGAAAAAATGGGAAAAGGCCCTGCCACTGCTGAAGAAAAAAGCGGCGAAGAAAGGGGATATCGAAACGTTGAATGATCTTCTCGCCTGCTATAGCGGATTGAAAAACCAAAACGGCGTGTTGGCGGTTTTAAACCAATTGCTGGAAAAACGTCCCAACGATTTGGAAACCCGTGGGCGGCTTGCTGAAATCCTGGTGGAACGGGAAGAATGGGACAAGGCTGCAGAACAGTATGAAATAATGATTGAAAATGCCCCTGCATCCGAACACCTTCTGCTGTATAAGACTCTGGGGTTTCTGTATACGAAAGCCGGAAAACTGGAAAAGGCTGTTTCAGCTTATCTGTCAGCTGCGAATATCGATCAGAAAGATCCCAACCTTCACTATAATTTATCGGCCCTTTATGAAAGACTGGGGCGGCAGAAAGAGGCCGATTTTTATCTGGACAATGCGGTCACCTTGAATTCCGAGGACGTTGAAGGGCGATTGAAACTGGCGCAGAGACTGGCGGACAAAGGAAACCTTGAGGGTGCTCGCAAATCTCTGTCCGGAATCCTTAAAAAGAAACCGGATTCAAAACGAGGCCTTGCTCTGATGGCCAATATTCTGGAGCGACAGGGCGATAACACGGAACTTAGGAAGGTATATGAGAAAATGCTTTCGCTGGATCCCGCAAATGAAGCCGTAAGTTACAACCTGGGCGTTCTGGAATACGAAGATGGGAACCTCAAGCGTGCGCTTCCCTACTTCGAGAACTACGCCAAGAATCACCCTGAAGATGTCACGGTTCAGGAAATCCTTTTTGATATTTATAGAAAAGAGAATGATGCTTCCGCCGCCTACGAAAAAGCGCTGCTTTTACTGGACCTTAAGCCGGATATTGTAGAACCCTACGATTTTGTGTTTGAATATTTGAAAAACAAGGGTGAATACGATCAACTGATTTCTATTTTGGAGACCGGATTGAAGCATAATCCTGATCAGATTCATCTCAACGAATATCTGGCAACGGCATATTTGAAGGCCGGGAAAGTGGATTTGGGGATCAGGTGCATCGAAAAGCTCTTGAAGGACCAAAAAAGTCAGGCGGCGCCATTGCTTGATGCCTTATTTGAAATCCTGGTGGCCGAGAAGAACTATGACGCCATTATAGATATTATGAAAAAGGGGTCAAAGTTTGATCCCGAAAATACGGTTTTGAGGGAGTACCTGATTTTCGCCTACCTTAAGACCGGAAAAGAATTGCTTGCGATCACCGAGATGGAAAAAATCTTGGAACAGAAACCTGACGACATGGAACTGTGGCTGCAACTGGCAAGACTCAGCGAAAAGAAAAACCAGATCCCAAGAGCGATCAAAGCCTACCGGCGGGTGCTCGATCTTTCTCCTGAGCATCCTGAAGCATCTGAAGCCTATTTGAGGTTGCGGCTCCAAGGGGTTGGTGGAGAGAGTGAGAAATGATGGCGGAAGGCAGCGCTTCCGTGTAACGGCAGGGTTGGTCCGCAAAAACGGAAAGCTTCTCGTTTCAAAAAGGCGGAAAGGATCCCATCTGGAAGGCTTCTGGGAGTTTCCCGGTGGCAAACAGGAGAGGGGGGAGAGCCTTTCAGAGTGTCTTGAACGGGAACTCCGGGAAGAGTTGGGGATCTCGGTAATGGTCGGGCCGGGGGTTACTCCTGTTTTGCACGATTACGCCTTGGTGCGGGTAGTCCTTTACGGTTTTTGCTGCACCTGGCTAAAGGGAGAACCCGAGGCTTTGGAATGCCAGGAATTCCGATGGGTGGCACTTTCTGAACTGATGGATTTGAAGCTTCCGCCTCCGGATATAAAAATCATTAAAAAGCTCTTCAACAGCAAAATTTTTCAAGAATGGATGAAAGGAAAGGATATGTTCTACAAAAAGAATTCCGAAGGCTATTCCAGCCCTGTAAAAGGCGTACGGTTAAAGAGTCTCACTAATGGTGAAAAAACCCATATGTGCGAATTTATGATTGATGGTGGAAGCGAAATTCCTGAACACAGCCACCCTCACGAGCAGACGGGATACCTGGTTTCAGGAAAATTGACGCTTATAACGGAAGACCAGCGCTTTGATGCGGAACCGGGAGACAGTTGGAGCATACCGGAAAATGTACCGCATAGCGCAACCGCCATTAACGATTCGGTGATTGTAGAGGTTTTTTCGCCCGTAAGAAAAGAGTATTTATAGGGGTTCAGTTTGTCTGTATAGTGTCTAAGAATGTTAACCCCAAACGGTTGTGAGGGTATGAGGAAAGGGGTGGGGTGATGCCAAAGGGAAATTGTGAATTTAAGGCAACCGGCGGTCAGTACTTCAGCACCGTTATTTTTCACCTGGGGTTGTTCAGCCTCTTTTCATTGGGAATTTATCTTCCCTGGGCCCTGGTACGGCTATTCAAACTGAAGGCCGCCCACACCTCGATTCAAGGTAAAGACACCAAATTTTCAGGCCGTGGGGGAGCGCTTTTTGGACTCCTGCTGGTCAGCAGCTTGTTGACCATTGTCACGCTGGGCTTGTACGGTCCCTGGGCCTTTTGTCGAATCTTTCGATGGAAGGCTGACCATACGCTGGTGGGCGGTGTTCCCAGTCGTTTTTCAGGCACGGGCGGCGGGCTTTTTGTTCTTTACCTCTTCCAACTGATCTTGCTGCCGATGCTGACTTTCGGGTTTTACTATCCGGTGGGGATGTACCGTTTTCACGCCTGGAAGGAAGAACATACCTTATACGGCGGCAAGCCTGCCTCTTTCGGGGCCGGTCTGGGTGCATATATTAAAATCTGTTTGGTCACCTGGATATTGAATAGCCTTACCCTTGGGCTGTTTACACCCTGGGCCCTCTGTATGCTCTATCGATGGCAAATGGGCGGCCTGGCAGTGGGCGACCGAGAACTGACAGATCATTTTCCTCCCGTTCAAACCAGCTGGCGAGCTGTATTGATTACTTTTTTGATGGGTCTTCTTCTTGTCGCTTCCATGGGATTTTTCATTTTGGAAGAGATCAAATTTCACATGCAGGCGTTATCCAAGGGATCGTTTCAAGAAACAGCGGTTTTGAAATCAAAAATTGTGATGAGCAAACCGGAGACGCCGTCTGCCAAAGCTGTTGAAAAGACGGAAAAGCCCATAGCTGCCGAGAAGGAACCGGCCCTGAAACCATCCAAACCGAAAAAGACACAAACCGAAAAACCGAAAGCCGTCAATCAGGATTTTGAAGACCGACTCAGGAAAATCGATCTTCTCATTAAGGACAATCCGAAAAACGGAATCGCTTACTACAACAGAGCCTGTTTATATGCGTCGAAAGAGGACTTTGATCAGGCGCTCAAGGATTTTACCCAAGCCATAAACATCGATCCGGAGAATGCAGAGGCTTACTACAACCGGGGCATTGTTCGAGCCCGAAAGAACCAATACGACATGGCGATTCAGGATTTTCAGAAGGTCATCAGGTTAAACCCTGCTTTTGAAGATGCCTATTGCAACCGGGGAAATGTCTACTACGCTTTGAAAAAATATAATCTTGCTGTTCAGGATTACGATAAAGCCCTTGAAATTGATCCCAAAGACAGGGACGTGTATTTCAATCGCGGGCTGTCGTATCTGGCGCTCCATCAAAAAATCAGGGCCTTTGCCGATTTCGAAAAGGCGCTGACGCTGGGTCAGAAAAAGGCCGAAGCGTATTTGAAGCGCCCAAAAGATTCATAAAAACGGTGTTCTGAATCGCAGGGCCTGCGCCGGTGTCAGAAATATTCTTGACTCTCAATGGGCTGCGCGGTAGTTATAGACTTCCTTAACATTCTGTCGCCGAGGCGAATTGATGCTCAAAATCCTGGGGAAATGGCTTAAGGTCTATGAAGACGAAATTTCGCTGTTTTTTTGGGTGGTTCTCCTTCTCTTCCTGATCCGTACGTCCAGTATTCTGTTTAACAACTTTGCGGAAACCGCATTTCTCAAACGCTACGGCGTTGAATACCTGCCCATCGTCAACGTGGTCAATTCCATTTCCACTTTTTTTATCATGGGATTTTTGACCGGGCTCATGGCGAAGATTCCGGGCAGCCGCATGCTGGGCAATACCCTTTTGTTCTGCGGGGTGTCCGTCGCAGCCCTTCGCTTTGTGGTTCCCTTAGGGTTTGATCTCATTTACCCGGTTCTCTATATTCTGAAAGCGCAATACGAAGTTCTTCTGGCGCTTATTTTCTGGAATCTGGCCAACGACCTTTTCAACACAAGACAGTCCAAGCGCCTTTTTCCGCTGATTACCGCAGGCGGAGTGGTCGGGGGCATCATCGGCAGTTTTGCCACACCGCCGCTGGCCAAAGCCATCACCATGGACAACCTGATGTTTGCCTATTTGATTACGACCTCTCTTGGCGCCTTCATGGTGCGACGAATGGGCAAACAGTTTCCCACGTTGCTGGTGTCCGACAAAAAGGGAAAAAAAGGCGGGAAGAAAACCAATATCGTGCAGGATTTCAAGAACGTTCTGCCGCTCATGAAGAAATCCACCCTTGTTAAAGTTCTGATTCTGTTGACACTCCTGCCGAACATTGTGATTCCCATCATGAATTACCAGTTTGCCTATTCCGTCAACCAGACATTTGCCACCCAGAACGGCATGCTGAGTTTCTTTGGCTATTTCCGGGGTTGCATGAATATCGTGAGCCTCATCATTCTGCTTTTTGTGGGCCGGTTGTATGGTCGTTTGGGGCTGCCCGTGGTTTTGATGTTTCACCCCATCAACTATATGATCGCGTTTTTGGCGTTTTTGTTGCGATTTGACATTTTTTCCGCCATGTATGCCAGGATTTCCACCAATATTTTACGAACCACCATGAACAATCCGGCCCGTGCTATTCTCATGGGCCTTTTTCCCGTATCTTACCGGGCCGTGATCCGGCCTTTTTTACGGGGAACCGTGGTCCGTGTGGGCATATTAATCGGGTCGGGCATTATTATGGTCTCGGAGGGCCTCTATCCTCCCCGGTACCTTTCCATTGCCGCCATGATTTTTGTGGGCGCGTGGATCATGACCACCTTTGTTCTTAAAAAGAGTTACCCCCGCATTTTACTGGACCTGATCAGCAACAACATGTTGGATCTCAAATCCCTTGAGGAAAAGGATGCCGACAGCGTTTTTGCGGACAAGAGCATCCGGAACAGGCTTCTGGAGACCTTTCTGGCCTCGAAAGGGGAAGACTGCCTGTGGCATGCTCGGATACTCAAAGCCCAGAATATCGAAAACCTGGATGCTCACATCCTGAGGGTCCTTGATAATAACGATGACAAAACGAAAATAGAATTGCTGGCCATGCTTTCTCCCGAAGCGGGGGACGCCGCCATCGCTCGCTTAAGGGAATTGGTTGATCCTGAAAAAATGGATCTCACCATTGCCGTGGTCCAAGCCGCCAATCGCCTTTCGGGTGAAAGCGCCCGTGAATTTTGCGGGGAAGTTTTTGAGACCATCGAAAGCCCCGATGTGAGAGCCTATGCGGTCGTTGGTTTGTACAACGCATCCCCGGGAGATTACGAAGGGGTAATTGATGCGTGGTTGAATTCCCGGGAACTGGCAGAAAGGCGCGCCGGCATCATTGCGTCCGGCAAGACCGGACACGAAAGTTATATTCCAAAGTTGAAGGAGATGCTGTCGGCTTCTGAAAATGAAGATATCATTCAACATCTGTTGGACGCACTTCACAGCCTGAAAATGGATGCACCCAACAGTCTGGTTATGAAATACCTGACCCACCCCGCGGAACAGGTTCGTCTGGCTGCGCTCAAAGCCTTTGAACTCAATGACGACGATGCCCTTCGAATGGCCGTCATCCTCATGGATGATGTTTCAGAGGAAATCCACGATCTGGCAAAAGAAAAGATTCTGAATGCAACACACCAGAATCCCATGGTGCTTGTAGAATCCCTGAACATCCCCAGGCGGCGTGTTCGCGAAGGCATATTTAGTTTGTTGGAATCATTGAACATCAAAGACCTTGAACTTTATCGTTTTGCACGCTCCCAGCTGGAGGCGTGCTATAATCATCTTTTGGAGATAGAAGGGGTTAACGACTTTCCTGAAAGCCAGGGAAAGGAACTCTTGTTAAGTCACCTGAACGATAAAATCCAGGTGGAACTCGAAACCATACTTCGCGTTCTGGCCACGGAGGACCGTACAGGACAGATGCGGATCATCTGGCGCGGTATTTTTTCGTCGGATAAACGGGCAAGATCCAACAGCCTGGAAGCCCTGGATGATTCCATGGACAAATCCCTTTCCAGTATCATGCTGCCGCTTCTGGAGAGCGAGAATAATAAAACGGCATTGGCGGTGGGGCGGAAAAAATTCAAGTTACCCCGGTTCGAAGGTGATCAGCGTGCGTTTTGTTCCCATCTTCTGCAAAAGGATGATTGGGTCATCCTGGTTTTGACTTTGTTTTTGCTGCTGGATCGTAAAAACGACATTCTGGATGAGGGAATTTTGAAGCATCTGGCCGAATCGGAAAATTCATATGTTCGTCAAATGGCCTTAAAGGTGATGAATGTCCGGAATGATGATTCAGACAATATGGAGGAGGGTATGGAAACGGAAATCACAATTCCCGACAAAATCCTGCGGTTGAAGGGGATCAACATATTTGAAGGGCTTTCCGTGAGCGAACTGGCGGCCATCGCATCGGTAACGGAAGAGCTCGAATGCGCAAAGGATGAATTTGTCATAAAAGAGGGCGAAGCCGGAGAAACCATGTTCCTCATTATTAACGGAGCCGTTTCCGTGCTCAAAGGTGTCGGAGTTGAAAATTCTCGTGAGATAGAACTGGCCCGTATTGGCGTCGGCGATTATTTCGGAGAAATGGCGCTTTTTGAAGATGCCGTGCGTTCGGCTTCCATCAAAGCTTCGGAAGACTCTCGATTCCTGGTACTGCACAAACAGGAGTTCACCGAAATTGTGCGAGAATATCCACAGATCGCCCTCCACATCTGCAAGGCGCTCAGCGGTCGAATGCGCGACCTCCATGAAAAGCTGCAAAACTATGAAAAATAGGCACATTTCCCGTTCAGCCCCTCCAATGTCGGAACTTTTGATTTTAGATTCAGTTCTGCCGGACAATAACAACAACTGAGTGCTATTTGGTTTTGCACCATTCTGAAACGTCCTAAAAAGGGGAACACATGCGTCATCTGGATCTTTGTTTGCGCCCGGTCGAAAGCGGTGATGAAAACGGGCGGATGCGAATTAATGTTGATTTCAGGCGGTCTTACGATGAGGATCTGACATTGTGGTATTCGATTCCTAACGACCAATACCCATATGTTTCCTGTGATCTGATGGATCCGTTTGTTACGGCTGCCTTATTGAAAGCCATGGAGGACAGGGCGACGCTGCGGGTCCATGGGCCGGTTTCCGCTTCTCTGCTGGACAATCTGGAAGAGTTTCAGCTTATTTTCAGTACATGGTTTCCAGATAAATACCACCACCCCATTGATATTGTGGCCGATGTGGAAACTGAAGGAACAAGGCGCAACCACAAGGTCATCTTAAGCTTTTCGGGCGGTGTGGATGGCGCTTTCAGTGCCCTGAATCATGTGGTGAGAAAAGGCCCCATCAAAAGGAAGCTTTTTGACGTGGATGCCATACTGTATATTGAAGGTTTTGATGTGAACATCCAATACGATAGAGAATGCGGAAATGTCGTTCAAAGAAATCGAAAACTTTTTGCTTCCTATCCCCATTTGACATTTTTAAATGTCCGAACCAATTTAAAGTATCTCCTTTCCATCAAACGATTCTGGATGAGCCATGCCTGTGTTGTGGCATCCGTCGCGTCCCTCTTCCGCACCATGTGGGGCGGTTGTCTTTTGGGTAGCAGTCATTCCTACCTTCATCTGCGGCCATGGGGAAGCCATCCCTTGACGGACAGACTTCTTTCCAGTCGCAGCTTTGAAATGTATCATGATACGGTCTTTAAACGGATGGAAAAACTGGAAGCGTTGTTTGCATGGCCTGAAGCCCTTGAAAATCTCAAGGTTTGCTGGGAAGGACAATACCGGTACGATACGCTTCCCGATACCAACTGCTGCCGGTGCGATAAATGTGTACGCACCATGCTGGCGTTCAAAGCCCTGGGTCATGAGATTCCCGGCAGTTTCGCCGAAGAACTGACCGTCGAAAAAGTGCAGGGACTTAAAAACAAACCTTTTGACTGGTCCAGGCTTATGTTTTTAAATGAAATCTTGGATACAGCAAAGGAAAGAGGGCTGGAAAAAATGCCTGTTTTTGCAGCCCTTGCGGGCATCGTCGAAGAAAACAGCAAAATGGTATAACGGCTCATCGATGATTGTATCAAATAAATCGTTAAAATGAAGCAGTCAATAAGCCCGTTATAAAGTTTTGGAAGCATGCTCACAATGAAATTGTCGGCATCAAAAATCAGTTAATCCATGGGGATGACCAAAAAATGAAAGTCGCCTACATATACCCGCCATTGTTCAAGCCTTTTTATCCCATGGCCACCCGAATTATGACGGAAAATCTTCTTCGCAATAAGAATCTTGAAGTCCAGTTCAGCCGTATCCCTGTGAGGACCTATTCCTCGGACAAGGACAAGGTGTTGTACGAGGGTATGATGGAAAAGGCGGTTTCCCGTTTTTCTCCCAATGTCATTTCCTTCCTGGAACAGAAATACATGGTCTACAATGTTTTTTATGTCTTCATGGCCCATGGATATTATGATGCGTTCATCAAGGAGGATTTTGAGGCGGAGCACATCATTTTAACGTGTATCAATTTCTGTGATTTGCTGATTGTAAAGAATCTGCTGGAAACGGACAAGAAGGTTGTACTGGGTGGTCCGCTGATTAATATCGGACTGTCGCCCGATTTTCTCCGGCAATTCTTGTTTCATATGGGGGTTCAAAAATCGAAACTTCAGGATAATCTCATTATCGTATCCGGCAATGTTGATCTTACAACCGATCTTTACCAGATCATCAGGGACTGGAAAGACGGCCGGATTACCCGGAACGACTACGGTACGGTTTACGAATGCCGCCATGATTTTTTAAAACCGTATTATGGGGGAAAAGCCGACATCCCCGTGCATTTGGGCTTCAACAATTGGTGCTGGTATGGAAAGTGTAAATTCTGCACCTACAAGGAATTGCCACGGATGGATTTCTTGAAAGGAATGGAGATTGATGACGCTGTTCTGGCGATCCATGATATCATGCGAGGATTTGATTCCGAACACATCCGGTTTATCGACTCCTATTATCGCCCCCATTCGCCCGTTGTTCAGAAAATCCTTCAACGGATCAGCCAGTACCACATCACGATTTTTACCGGCATAACACTTTTAAAGGACAAGCAGTACATCGAATCTATCAACAAATATGTCGACTGTCTGCTCATCGGGCTGGAATCCACTTCCGATTTTACCCTGAAACATGTATCCAAAGGGTATCTTTATCAGGACATTGAACAGGCCGTGGAAAACATCATTCAATATCTGGATAGAAGCATATTCCTGGAGATATCGGTTATTCTGGATCTTCCCCATCGGGACGCAGAGGACGTTCGTGAAAATTATCGGCGTATCGCGGCCCTGAAAGATCGGTTGGACGAAGCAGGATTTCGCGTGGCGGTGCACATGAATATTTTAAGTGTGTTTCCCAATCTGGAGCTTCTTTACACGGAAGATGCCTTGCTCAAAAGATCCTTTGAACCAAACGATATGCCCGTTTCCACCGGCAAAAACTATCTGATTCATCTGTTGAAACAAGCCGGCATGGACCGGCCCTCTCAGCTGCCGTCCTCAATGGTCCTCCCGGATGAAAACAACGCATATGGCCTGCATTACGGTTATATCAGTTCAAACGTTCCGGTGGTTCGGCATGATGTTAATGGCAAAATATTGCTTTCGGATCTCGAAATAATGGAAGAGGATGTTATGAAAAAAATCCTTACGCGAAAAAGCCGCTTTGGGAGCACAATAAAAAAATCGTAATGCCTGAGACTTTTCCTGCTCGGAACCGGTAACCCGTAGGGGAAAAAGCACCGGCTTAAATGGGCCGATGCTTTTTTCTCAATACCCAGGTCGTTCTGATCAGTGGCTATGATGCCGCGGCCATCCCCATTTCAAAGGCCTTCAAATTAGACTCCAGAAAAGCCTTTTTGGTGGATGTGGAAAGTACTTTCTTCATCACTTCGGCGCCGATGGGGATGGTTCCCGAACCGATGAGGGCACCCAGCATGACCATGTTCAAAGAGAGCGGGTTGCCCACCTCCTCCGCGATGGCGTTTCCATCAAGCGTAATGACTTTCTTGGCCCTTTCCCGAATGAACTGAAGGGTTTCTTCCACCGGTGGATAGGTGCCCTGACCCACTGCCACCGTAAAGGGGGGCAATGGATGGGTGTTGGTGATAACCACCGTATTTTTGTTGCACTTGCCAAGGGCACGCAGCGTCTCCAAGGGTTCAAATCCGATCAACACATCCGCTTCGGAGCTGGAGACGATGGGGCTTGATACGTCTCCCAGCAATACCGCTGATTCCACAATGCCACCCCGCTGGGCCATGCCGTGGATTTCGCTTACCACTACCGGGACGTCCATGGAAAGTGCCGCTTCACCCAGCAACCGTGAGGCGAGAAGATTTCCCTGACCGCCCACGCCGATAAATACCAATCTTTTTGTTTCCATTATTTTGTAGCCTCCCTTTTCACGCTTTTACGGGCACAATGGCGTTCTCGGGACATACCTGAGCGCAAACGGTGCAGCCGATACAAGCGTTCTTGTCAATTTCCACCTGATCCCCTTCCAGATACATGGCCGGACACGCCAGAAGATTGAGGCAGTCGCGATGGTTCTTGCACTTGTCGTGGTTGACCCGGAAAGGCTTGGCCTTATTGAATTGTTTGGTGGCCTTGGCAAAGAGAGGGCACATTTCCTCTGAAATGATGACCGACAGGCCGTCGTATTCCATGGCCTTTTGAATGGATTCCATGGCCTTTTTCAGCTTAAACGGTTTTATGACATGAACATCCTGGACCCCTAAGCCTCTTACTACGGCTTCAATGGAGATACGCGTCCGTTTAATACCCATGGGTTCCGTATTGACACCGGGATGAATCTGGTGGCCCGTCATGGCCGTGGTGCCGTTATCCAGAATGACCAGGGTGAATTTGTGGTTGTTATGAACGGCATTCGCAAGACCCGTCATGCCGGAATGGAAAAAAGTGGAATCACCGATAAAGGAGACCACTTTCTGGTTCGTGGCTTGTGCAAACCCACAGCTGGAACTGGCGGAAGATCCCATGCAGATGACGAAGTCCGCCATGGAAATGGGCGGCAGAAGCCCCAGGGTATAACAACCGATATCCGTGGGGAAAATGGCGTCAGAGCCGAAAACCTGCTTGACCGCATAATAGGTCGCCCGGTGGGGACATCCCGCGCAAAGGTTGGGTGGCCTTGCCGGCAGATCCGGAGTTCCCGAAAGATCCATTTTTTCAGGTGCCTTGTAGGGTATTGCAAAATAATCGGCGATGGTCTGACGTACCATGCCCGGATCATATTCATAGAGGCGTGAGAAGGCGCCAACCCCCTTCCCCTGGATCGGGATGTCAATATGGTTCTCCTGGGCCAGGGCCTTCAATTCCGTTTCGTTGATGGGTTCCAGCTCTTCCACCACCAGAACCTTCTCCATTTTTTTCATAAAATCGATACAAAGGGTTTCCGGCTGGGGCCATGACATCAGCAATTTCAGAATGGAAACGCTCTCCCCAATTCCCAAATCCAAAACCGCATCTTTCACATAGTTGAAGCAGGCGCCATTGGCGACAATGCCCCATTTCCCGGTTCCGATTATTTCATTGTAGGTGTCATTATTGGAAATTTCGGATGCCTTATCGAATTTCTCTAGCAACTCCTTATGAAGCTGTCTGGAAACCGCAGGAACAGTCACAAAATGGAAAGGATTTTTCTCAAAAGTGGCTTTTTTAACGACGGGTTTCAGGGTTCCCAGTTCCACTGAGCCTCTCACATGGGCCAGCCGGGTGGTGGTCCTGATAATAACCGGAAGTTCCAGCGATTCGGACAGCTCAAAGGCCTTAAGCGTCATGTCTTTCATTTCCTGGCTGGATGTGGGTTCCAGCATGGGGAGTCCGGAGAGTCTTGAATAGTAGCGGTTGTCCTGTTCGTTCTGGCTTGAAAAAAGTGAAGGATCGTCGGCATTGATGATCACCATACCACCCTTGACGCCCACATAAGCCAGTGTCATCAGTGGGTCGGCCGCCACATTAAGCCCCACGTGTTTCATGGTGACGATGGTTCTGAGCCCGGAAACGGCAGCGGCGGCGGCGACCTCCATGGCGACTTTTTCATTGGTGGAATATTCGAAATAGAGGTCCGATTCCTGGCTGATGTCAAAAAAGTTCATGGGTATCTCAGAAGAAGGCGTACCCGGATAACATGTGGCAAACGATACCCCTGCCTCCAAGGCCCCGCGGGCAATGGCCTCATTGCCCAGCAACAGCATTTTTTCGCCTGGAGCGTCTGTCAGCAATTTGTGCATTTTTTTCCTCCGATCGTTTCTGGTTTACACGGTTCACAAAAAGGGACTATAGCTTAAAGCTTTCAACCATGCCCGCATACTTTTTCCTGAGTTTGGGCTTCTCGATTTTTCCCGTGGGATTTCTGGGCACTTCATCAAAAATGATTTTGCGGGGTCTCTTGTAACGGGGCAGACCTTCACAAAATTGCAGGGCTTCTTCCTCGCTCATGGAAACGCCCGGTTTAACTTTGAGTACGGCTGCCGCAATTTCCCCCAGGCGCTCGTCGGGGATGCCGATGACCGCCGCGTCCTGCAGTTTGGGATTATCCATGAGGTACGCTTCAATCTCCACCGGAAAAATGTTTTCGCCGCCGGTGATGATCACATCCTTTTTGCGGTCCACCAGCCATATAAAACCATCCTCATCAAAACGGGCCATATCACCGGTGAGCAACCATCCGTCAAAGAGGGTACTTTGCGTCGCTTCAGGGTTCTTGTAATACTCCTTCATGACGCAGGGCCCCTTTACCATGAGTTCGCCCGGCTCCCCTTTGGGAACATCCTTCCGGTCTACATCAACGATTCGGCATTCCCAGTCAAAGCCGGGAACGCCGATGGCACCGACCTTATGAAGGTTCTCCATGCCCAGATGGACGCACCCCGGCCCCGTGGTCTCACTCAACCCGTAATTGGTGTCATAGTCGTGGGACGGAAAAACCTTTTTCCAGTTCCTGATCAGACTGGGCGGAACCGGCTGTGCCCCGATGTGCATCAATCGCCATTGATCCAGTTTATAATCCTTCAAATCAACGTCACCGTTTTCAATGGCGATGAGGATGTCTTGTGCCCAGGGTACCAGCAGCCAGACAATGCTGGCTGCTTCCTCGCTCACGGCTTCCAGAATCCAGGAAGGCTTGATCCCTTTTAAAATGATGCCCCTCCCCCCCACGATGAAACTTCCGAACCAATGCATTTTGGCGCCGGTATGATAAAGGGGGGGGATGCAGAGAAATGTGTCTTCATGGGTCTGATTGTGGTGCCGGTTTTCAACGATACAGGCTGCTTCGAGATTTCGATGGGTCAAAAGAATGGGTTTGGGGGTTCCCGTGGTGCCGGAGGTAAAATAAAGTGCCGCTTCATCCATCAGATTAATTTCCATGCCGGGATCAATGGCTGAACCGGTCTTAACAAAATCACCGAAGGATTCCGCGTGGGAAGGTCTCATTTCCTCAGGACCCACGAAAATGAAATCACGAACGGATTCCAGGTCTTCTTTGATGTCGTCCACGCGTTCGATAAACTCCTCACCGAAAAACATGGTTCCGGCTTCAGCAATCTCGGTGCAGTACCTGATGTCTTCTGCGGTAAACCGGAAATTCAGCGGCACCGCCCAGGCGCCTGTTCGGAGGATGCCGAAGTAGGTTGGGAGCCATTCCATGCAATTCATCATCAAATGAATGACCTTGTCCCCTGGTTTAACCCCTTTGGCAATCAAACCGTTGGCGATTCGATTGGCCGTTTCATCGAATTCCTTCCATGTCAAGGCCGACCGACTCCCCTTTTCAGGCGCTCGCTCAACAAGGGCAATCTCATCGCCGTACATGCGGGCGTTTCTTGCCAAAATATCTGTAATAACCATATCTTGCCCCCCTTGAAAGCTATATTTTAGCTACATCGTGACTATAAAGAAAGAAACCGGAGAGTGTCAAGAAAAAAGACCCGTTGGCCTCAATTTCGGTTGCCCTGTTCCATTTGGGAAATAATGCAGTTTAAAACAGAAAATGAGAAAAGCGGGCCGAAAACGATACCGGGGTGAAATCAGATGCGGGCTTTGACCATGGGATAAAATGGAGAACTGGCGTAATCTTTGGCAAAAGTTTTTAGGATTTCGTTTGCTTTTTCGGGCTGGTTGTCAAGCCTGTAAATACGTTCCAGATTTAGCATGGCAGCCTCTCTGAAAGGGTTATCGGCGCTTTTTACGATGCCGTTTAGAATTTCGGCGGCTTTCTTCATTTCTCCTTTGGCTTCGTGGCAGGCAGCCAGGGCCAGAAGGTTCAGGGTTTCGTAAGCCTCGTTGTGGGCGACTTTCGGCGAAAACTCATCATAATAATCAACGGCATCATCGTACATTCCGGTTACAAACTTTGCATGACCAACCTGGGGCAACGCCAGGCCCGCCGCTTTGCTCACGCTATAATCGCTGATAACCGCCTCGAAAAGCGCTTCAGATTTCTCGACGCCTTCCTGATAATTTTCACTAGCCTGCGCCGTTTCGATCAGAGTATTATAGGCGGCATTATAAGCTTCCTGCCCCATTCTATTGGCATGTTTCATGTACCCCCAGATAGCGATGTATGCCACTGCGATAGCCGCCACGCCGATTCCGATCAACTTGACCTGACGCATGTGCTGGTTCAAAAAAAGTGCTGTTTTACCTGAAAGCGTCAGAAATTCGTCGGTGTTCTTCAACAACTCTTTCCGACTTAACTTTTTCTTTGCCATAATTGAAATGATCCTCCAAAATAGTGTGGAAAAAGCAATATCAAATCAGATAGAAACCGTCAACCAACATTATCGAAAAAGCAAAAAAACCGCGTAACGGATCGCTCAGATGTAACTTTTGGTTGAAAATGGCCAATTGACGGCCCGAGTTGCCAACGACGTTGACATTCCACACGCGGTGAACATAGAATCCTTCGAAATCATCATCCCAGACATTTTATGTGAGGACCCCGTTGCCATATCTGGACCGCTTATTAGGCCTTTTTGATACACTTCCGGACGCTTTGCTTTATTTTTTGCTGGGGTTGAGCGCGTTTGTGGAAAATATCTTTCCACCCATTCCCGGTGATACCATCACGGCCTTTGGCGCATTTCTGGTCGGCACCAAAAGGCTCGGCTTCATGGCTGTTTATCTTTCCACTACCCTGGGGAGTTTGGCAGGGTTCATGTCTCTCTTTTGGGTCGGCAGTCTTCTGGGAAGAAAATTCTTTATCCAGAAAGACTACCGGTTTTTCAGCGCCGATAACATCGTTAAGGCGGAAGAATGGTTCCGCAAATATGGCTATTTTTTGATCCTCTTAAACCGTTTTTTCCCGGGAATCCGTTCCATTATTTCACTGGCAGGCGGCATTTCCAAACTGGGCACTTTCAGGGTTGCGCTTCTGGCGCTGATCAGCGCCGGCGCCTGGAACCTCCTCTGGATTGCCATCGGCTATTCCCTTGGCAACAACTGGGAAACGGTAAAAGAGAAAATGGGGCGCATCCTTTTTGGCTACAATATTTCATTTTTGGCTCTGGCGGCGGTTGTGGTGTTAATCTTTTTGCTGCGTATGATCAGGAAGAAGCGCCAGGCGCAAAAAAAGGCGTCAAAGTGAAGCATTTCCCGGTTGCGTCACCGCTTCGATCCACTCTAAAAAGGGAAGATGACCTTTTTCGACGGCAATGGCGATCACACAGGGGCAAACATAGCTGTGCATGGCGGTAACGCGATCCTTCAGGCTCTCAAACAGAGCTGATGTTGTTTTGGCCAAAATGACCACTTCCCGTTCATCCTGTATCTCCCCTTCCCACCAGTACAGTGAGCGAATGGAAGGGATCATATTGACCGATGCGGCCAGCTTCTCCGAGACCAGAGCCCTTCCAATGTCCAGTGCCTCTTTTTCGCTTGAAGCCGTGATATAGACCAGAATTGCGTTCATGATTTCTTCTCCCATTTTCCCTTGACAAATAATTATACGACATGTAAGGACCTTGACAAGTAATCATTATACAACTGCTTATCTTTACTCAGCTATGTATTGTCATGACCCTAATCCGTAACAATCCAAATTATCTAAAGGGAGGAGTAGAATATGTCTATGTTGGATAAAACTTGTAAGGATTTTATCGAGGTGTTGGCATCAAAGGCCCCTGTTCCCGGCGGCGGCGGTGCAGCAGCCATGGGTGGCGCAATCGGCATGGCGCTTTCCAATATGGTGGGGAATCTCACCGTTGGAAAAAAGAAATATGCCGATGTGGAAGGAGAGGTAAAGGAACTGATTGCCGAGGGTGACAAAATAATCGCCGAGTTGGAAGCGCTTGTGGACAAAGATGCCGAGGTGTTCGAGCCCTTGTCCAAGGCGTATGGGTTGCCCAAGAACACACCTGAGGAAGCAAAATACAAAGCAGAAACCATGGAAAACTGCTGCAAAGTCGCCTGTTCCGTCCCAATGGAGATTATGCGCAAAGCCTACGAAGGGATCAAAGTCCATAACCGGATGGGACAGATTGGAACCATGATTGCCATATCCGATGTGGGCTGCGGCGTTGTTTTCTTGAAATCCGCTCTCATTGCGGGAAAACTGAATGTGATCATCAACCTGAACGCCATAAAAGACAGCAACTTCATAGCGCAAACCAAAGAGGAAATGGAAACATTGCTGAAAGAAGGCAGCAAACTTGCCGATGAAACACTTGATCTTGTGGTTTCCAAGTTAACCAAATAAGGAGGTTTATTGATGGCAGAGAGACTTACGGGTAAGCCCGTCGCGGATGCGATGAAAGAGGAACTTACCAAAAAGGTTGAGGCCCTGAAAAGCCGCGGCATTGTTCCAAAGCTCGGGATTGTACGGGTCGGTGCCCGTCCCGATGATCTGTTCTATGAGGGTGGCGCAAAAAAAACTTGCAGCGCCGTGGGCATGGAAAGTGAAGTGTTTGAATATCCCGAGGACATTGATCAGGCAGCATTTGAGAAAGCCATTACGGATATTGGTGCCAAAAAGGATGTCAACGGTATCCTTATGTTTTCTCCCCTGCCCAAACATTTGGATGAACGAAAGATAAGGTCCCTGATACCCGTGGAAAAGGATGTTGACTGTTTGAGTCTGGGTGGCGCGGCAAAGGTATTCACAGACGATCCCACAGGTTTTCCACCCTGTACCCCCACGGCATGCATGGATATGATCCATCATTATGATATCCCCGTCAAGGGAAAGAAATGTGTGGTCGTCGGGCGTTCCCTTGTGGTGGGTAAACCGCTTGCCATGCTGCTCTTGAGGGAACACGGCACCGTAACCATCTGTCATTCAAGGACGGAAAACCTGCCTGGGGTATGTCAGGACGCCGAGATCCTTATTGCGGCCGTTGGCCGTGCAAAGATGATCAACGCCGACTATGTTAAGGCGGGGCAGATTGTGATTGACGTGGGGATCAACGCGGATCCGGATAACCCCGGCAAATACTGTGGTGATGTGGACTATGCGCAAGTGGAGCCCATCGTGGCACGCATTTCTCCTGTTCCCGCGGGCGTTGGTTCGGTAACGACATCGGTACTTTGCAAGCAGACGATTATGGCATGTGAAATGCAGAATGCATAAATTCCCCGAAAAGGGAATCATCCGGAAAAAATAAAAGGGGGGAGTCAGCCGTAAAAGCCGATTCCCCCCTCATTTTTTTGTCCTGAGGACAGCGTTCTAATGATGGTGGGCGCTTGGTTCCGATGAGGAAAATTTTCCGGCAATCACCGAACCGCTGAAAAGGCCTACCATGACGATCACTGCAATTACCGACAACCACGAATGGGACATGTTCCAGGCAAGCCCGCCCAATACAAAAGCTGGAATCATTGACACGATTCCGATACCGATTTTCCTCCAAAGGTTCATTTGAGGCCTCCCGTCATACACAATTTTTGAAATTCCAGGGTAGCAAACGCATGTTCTGCCCGATTTTACCCTTCAACCGATTGACCGCATATTATAAAAAAAGGTTTTATGCGGGTCAAGGGATTATAACAGAAATATTTTCTTGATTTTACGATTTTGAGTGACTAGATTCCTTATTTGTCCCACCCAATACACCTAACGGGGCGTGGCGCAGCCTGGTAGCGCACCTGCTTTGGGAGCAGGGAGTCGGAGGTTCAAATCCTCTCGCCCCGACCACAAAACCTATATAAATTCAAGCATTTAGTTTAAACTCAAAAAACGCTGATTTTCTCCAAAATCGAAAAAATATACCAAACATATACCTAAGTCCCATTTTTTCAGAAAAAACACGCCCAAAATCACCCCTTTTCATACCCCTTTCCTGGCAGATATAATCAGTTAAAACTCAGTTTAGCAAAGGATTTTTGTTCGTATTTGATTCACGGCGGATTCCAGTTGGAATCGTAACAGGTACCGGGGTAAATCAAGTGATTGTAACCAACATTTCTGACGCAAAGGCCCAATTATCCTCGCTCATTGAGAAAGCTGTGGCTGGACAGGAAGTGATAATCGGCAAAGCGGGACGGCCTGTCGTAAAGCTGGTCAAGTACGAAGCCGATGAGAAACCGCGCAGCCCCGGCGCCCTCAGAGGAAAGATAGCGATCGCCGATGATTTTGACGACCTGCCGGAAGATGTTTTTGTACTGTGTTTAACAAGGAAGCAGGCATGGCAAGAGAGACAATCAGACATACCCGCCTTACTATTACACAACAGCCAGCTTGCAGCCGAGGGCTTTCGTCACTTTGTAGACGGTTGAGAATCTCGGGTTGCTGTTTTCAAACCTGGCAAGCCTGGCCACGATCTTCACTTTTAACGTCCGGTCTTTCACGCCTGCGACAGAGACAAAAGGAACGTTGCAAAAAAAAGAGAGCCGGATATCCCACCGACCACCCCTATCAACCGTTCACTCACAAAGGGAAGGCTGATTGAAGGTGTTTATCCATGTTATGGGGTGATAAAGCTTTCAAGGATCGCATCCCAGGTAGCCGAAGCGCCCGAAGGGGGGCTAGCCTTGGTAAACGAAAAGCCAAATACCTGTCGCCCGGACTCTGGGTCGGCAATTCGTTGAATGCTCACCCATCCGTTGCTGGAGCCGGACACATTAATGACATTTACGACTTTATCAAGGCGGATCGTGCTGTCGACTAGCATCGATCCGGATTCATTAAACTGCTGGTAGCCGTATAAGGAAGGACAGGCCCGTGTATCACAATAAATGGACGGCCCCCCCAGGTACTTGGGATCCCAGAGAAAAAGAATGATTCTCGTTTCGGCGTTAAGCGCTGGATTTAGGAAAACCCTGGAATCAACCTGCCAGATTTCCGTCAGCGGCCAACAGGTTGGGCCTATTGGGGCGGTTGCTGATAAAGGCGCAGCGGAATAATAGATCAACTCTTCAGTGCAGAGTCTCGCGGTGGAATCAATCCGTTCCCGGCCGTCTCCGGAACCGGACCCGTAAAAGTCATAGAGTGCACTGTCGACCCCGGGGGTTACAAGGTTTAATGGAATCATGTCCATGCTGTTGGAGGATCCCTGGGCCAGCCGCACGTAGTAAATAAAACCTTCCAGAATGTCGCTCCCTCCGATCGAGGCAAACGGATAACCGCTCTCTGTCGGATTTTGAGTGGTATCAGCGGTCACCACATCAATGGTGACAAATCCGCGGTAGAAATTGCCGTCTGTGAGTGCACTTTTTACGGCCGAAGAAGCACTTTCAATGAGCGCCCTCATGGAAACCGACCATGTCTCCGCACTTTCCAATACTTCGTTACCATACAGTTCCAGGGCGTTTCCGTAATTATCCCATACATGATAGTGGATTCGGTGCGAATCATCTGGCGGATCGTCCATCGGAGCAACGAGGTTCACAATGTTGTTTACCGTCAAAAGGGTGTCGATAGGATATTCCCCTGAATTGATCCCAACTTCAAAAAAAGGAACGATCAGACTTGCAGCAGGTACTTTATCCGTCGCCCCCGGAATCCCGGCAATTGCCGTACCCGCCACCGCGAAAATCAACAAAAAAGCCAAGAGAGTGTTTTTCATAATATTCTTCCTCCTATTCATTTAAAAGTTGACCGACCGCTGATGCCAAATTCTACATGATTTTATACTAAAAGATGACTCTGGGAAAGGCAACTGGTTTCCAGGAAAGAGATCTGAGATGCCAATAAGATTTAGAAAAGACTTCTTTGGTACCTTTTTCAGACGACAGCATGTCTAAATAATTGAAAGAAAGAATATCAGCAACATCTTTCTTCATGCTGAACTGGAAATATGGGCGTCAAGCTACAGCTTTTTCAAGCTTCCGAGTTCCGGGCTCAACGATCAATAACGGTCGAAACACGACGTATCCCGGATCGTGACCTCAAGGACACGAGTTCCCGCGATAACCGTTACGAGGCCGAATGATGCCGCTGCGAACGCCAAGACCCTTTGAGTGATTCTCACATAAGGGAGCCCCTCTCTTACGAACTACTGAACTCTGGGCAAGACTTGAGGAGGCTTGTTTCTGTCGCCGGTGGCATTGGGATAATCGGGGGCTTTAAAGGCCTTTTTATTGTTTTTGATGAGATCCCGGGAAAGTTTCATGAATTGGTTGTATCGGCCCTTGCACTCGAAAAAGCCGTGCCACCAAGCGTAATCAGGCGCCATCATGGCGGTTCCCATCCTTGCCCTTCGCCCTTCGTGATGCCACAGGTAGTAGTACTCCAGCTCCGGCGCTTCATCAAAGAAGGGGGTTTTGACGCAAAGCCCTTTTGCATAGAGCTCGTCCAACACCTTCTTCGCGGGCTTGAAATAGACGTCATTGTATTCCTGGACCGTTTTATCAAGCTGAGCATAGTGGTTGTCCACCCACGTCTTGCTGTGGCATTGCATGCAGATGGCTTTCATCTTATCCCTTTCCGTTTCCCAATTGGTCTTGGCCGGAAAGGGCTTGAAATCCTGGGGTCTGACGGTGAGTGGGGCCTGAAGTTCCCAGGAAAGCCGTTCCGTCACGTCATGGGTCGTCAGGACCGGTCCGGCCCCTGACATATGGCAGGAAGCACAGACAGGGGCGCGGTAATCCACTCCGGCGGTCCAGGTCCCGGGAGCGGCCGTCCAGTTGTAATCGTCTCCGTGGGCGGTATAGATATCCCCGTGTTTGGATTCCATATAGATTTCGATCTGGGGATGATCCGGCCCCAGATGACACTGTCCGCAGGCCTCCGGTTTCCTCGCTTCCATGACCGAAAACAGATGCCGGGTATGACAGCTGGAACAGGATCCCCGGCTTCCGTCCGGATTGATCCTTCCCACCCCCACGCTGGGCCAGGTTTCGGGCGTCAATACACCGTCTTTTAACTTGACGATGGTGCCGTGACAATGGTAGCAGCCGGTTGTCCTTTCATTGCCGCTGTTCATTCCGTCGTTGAGCCAGGGATCGATTTTCCAGATAATCTCCAGGGTATTGGCATGTTTGCTTCCGCTGTACTGTTTGGCCTCATCCGGATGACAGCGGGAGCAGTCCTTGGGGGAAACCACGGCCGAAACAGGGACTTTGTATTCCTTGGTTCCATATCTTTGGTCGGAACGTTCGTACTGCTTGTAATGTTCCTTGCTTACATCCGGGTCGAATTCCTCCGCCTTGTGACAGTCATAACAGGTGATGTTTGCCGAGGCGTGGCGGCTGTGGGCCCAATCGGTGAAAATGCCGGGGTTTTCCCGTTTGTGGCATTCAATGCAGGCCACGGCCTCCTTGGGCATGCTCCTTTCGATACGGAATTCTTTGGATTTGGGTTCATTTTGGGCGGTCTGGGCATCGGCCGGGATGGTAGCGGCCATTGTGAGTCCTATTCCGCTACAAATCAGGGCAACCAATATTTGCATTTTCTTGATCATGAAAAGCCTCCTTTTCCCTTAAGGTCTCCCCCTCAGAGTCCCTGGCCCGTGTAGGGTTCACGGAACTGCTTGTACTGATACAATTCTCTCTTGTTGTGAACCAGATTCTTGTGACAATCCACGCATCTTTTTTCATACCCCGGCCTGGCGTAAATCACCGAACGGTGGGCCAGCATGGCCCCCCTTTTGTCCGGCAGGTAGAGGATGTTGCGATGACATTTTTGGCATTGCTCGTTCCGGAAACCGGCGTAGGCCTGTTGCCGCGCTCTTTCGTGGTCGTATGCTCCTCCCGCGAAATGTATGACGATATCCTTGATGCCGTGCGCCGTCTTGGCGTAGAAGAAATCAAAGGTATCCTGGGGGGCGGGCAGGTGGCAGTCCATGCAGTCCGCCACGAAACCCTGGGGGTTGTTGACATGGGTGGATGTCTTCCAGCTATTATAAGCGAATTGGATTTCGTGGCAGGAAGAACAGAACTGCGGGGTGGAGGTCCGGACCATGGTGAAGTAGGTCATGCTGAACAGCGGGAAGGCAATAACGATGCCGATGGCGATGAAAATAGTCCACTTGAAGCGAGCTTTCATGTTCACCCCCGGTAGCCGGTAGCGGCAGTAACGACGTGTTGCCGGCGTGATACGCCGCGAAATGCTGCATTACGAAAAGCTGTTGCAGTTGGGGCTGCTTCCGCGCTTCTGCGAGAGTCAGATAGCTAAAAAAACATCGATAATCTTAGTACAACTTAGCTTTTTGGATGCGAACGTGTCAAGAAGAAAGGCAAACTCGAAGACCCTATACAGCAGGCATTATTATCTCATCCATCCCACTTCGTCTTCGCGAAAGAAGTTTCTGTGTATACTCTCAGGCTTTTCTTATCTTCAGGTAGGTCAGTCCGGAGGCGATTACCATCGGCAGGACTCCCAGAACAATCAAGTTCGAGCGCTGACACCCAGTTGGTAGAAGGTGCCAGCAACAACCCGCCTGTGACATAGGCGGTGGCGATCCAAAAGATGGCCAATTGGAGGTGCCAGCTGCGCAGAATATTGCTCGGCAGATATTGGGCCAGATCAATGCCGTAAAAATTGCCTGGTTCCGCGCGATAGTGCGCCAGTGCCCCTCCGATCAAGACCTGCGCCAGAAAAAGCAGCGCAACAACGAGACAATACTTGATGGTCGCCCTCTGTCCGGGGGTGGCGCCACCGGGCAGCATGTGGGGACGAAAGTCCCGGTGATCCCCTTTCCAGCCCAGGTAGTCGAATCTGCCGAATGTAAACAGCACCAACGCCAGCCCGGCCAAAAGCATGACGACACTCAGGGCGCTCCAGAGAAGGGCGTCGGCCGTGGGTAAAAATAAAAGATATCGGTAGGTTAAAAGGCATGCGAAATACTTGATGCTGGGATATTGAGTAGAAGTGATGTATTGTTTTGTTATGCTGTGAGTCTGGTTATTGTTGCGTGAATCTACTTCTTCCCTTTCGTTCGTAATGTTACAAGGAGGATCTCACCGGGCCGCCAGAATCGCATTCGCGGTCCCCATGTGCCCGTTCCTCTGCATACGATAACTGTCATCCCATCCACTTGGTAACGGCCCTCCAATAGTGGATACCGGCTGCGGACCAGATAGTCGAATGGCCATATCTGTCCTCCGTGGGTGTGGCCGGATAGCATGAGGCCCGCGCCGGCTTTCGCCGCCCTCTCGGCCTGCCAGGGGGTGTGTGAAAGGAGGATGGCAGCGCCGGTTGGACGGCCCGCGAGCGCTTGCGCCATTGGATCGCCGCCTTGGCCGTTTCGACGTCTGGCGGTGAGATCATCCACGCCCGCCAGAATGAGACCGGGCCTCACTTCCGCCCAACCGTTACGGAGCAGCGTAAAGCTTACCGCCTCAAACAACCCCATGCTACCTACCCCATGGAATTCGTGGTTGCCGGGGACCGCCCAGATACCCAAAGGGGCTGAGAGATGCGTAAAGGTGTCCATCAGCGATTTATCGGGTGAACCATGCCCTTCGAAGATGTCTCCGAGTAAAACCACAAGATCGGGCTGCTGCTCATTTACCTGGGTGATGCGAGCCGCCAGCCAACGCTCTCCCAATTGTGAACCGAGGTGCATGTCGGACAGGGCTGCGAGCACTGTTCCGTCCATGGTATCGGGAAGGCCGGGAAGGACCACTTCGTATTTTTCGACCACCGGCGGCCGCAGGCCCTGGAAGAGCGCGATGGCGGAAAACACACCACCGGCTAACAAGGCCCATCCTCGCAATGAGGGCGATAACCGGGGCATGAGGAAACCGAAGAGGGTAACGAGGTCCATGGAAAAGAGGGGAATGAACGTCAAAAATAGAACGCCCATCCAGTTCATACCAAGGAATTCGAGTGTGCCTGACAGATCCCCCGTTCCGCCGTGCCCCATGACGCGGCCAAAGAAAAAAACCGCCCACAGTATCACCCCGGTCCCGATAAGAACCTTTCGCGGCACATGCCGGTCCACAAACGGTATGGACGCGGCACGCCAGAAGACATAGACATGCATGACCGTGCAGGCTGATATAAGAATGGTTCCGAACATATGCCCCGTCTATTTTGTTCATCTCCGTCATCTGCGAAGACAAGGGATCCTACAGAAATGACATCGACGTCGAAGCTATTGACAAGCCGTTTATCCTTTTATTGGATCACCATGCCAGGTGAGGCTCTTGAAGAGGTATTACGGTCACCCTGAACCTATCCACCTTTTGGGCAACCACTCTATCCCCTGCCGACAAAAAAAATTCACTGACAGCCCGCCACAGTTCTCCATTGAAGAAAACCTGCCAGTATCGGACCTCACCTACCTTTTCCAACATACGCGTTTCTCCGCAGACGGATCTTCTCTTTCGGTCTTTAAAGAATTTCCTCAACCACTGGGGAGTTCCTTTGAATTTCACCATCAATCCCAGGTGTAGCATCTTCCTTCCGTGATCTCGCCCAGTCCGAAATGGGCTTCCCACCGCAATTCTTCAGTGCCGGATTCCATAATCTTGTAGTCACCGAGCCTGTAATCCTTTGTCTTCATTGTAGCCACTCCGAAACGGTCTGTTCAGGTACACCGTTTGTGAGCTTCTCATTTAGGGCTTTCGTGTAACTGTCCACCACTCCAGATCCTCAGAACAACGCTTCCTTGCCATTAAGAAATTCCCCCTACGTCCAAAGGTGCTTGTAAAAAGGCTCTTTTCAGATTTGCCACGGCCGTTTGTCAAAAACCCACTTGCCAATGATCTCAAAGACCAATTCCCGCTTGATCGGCTTCGAGACATAGTCATTCATGCCCGCTTGCATACACAATTCTCTGTCTCCTTTCATGGCGTGCGCCGTCATGGCCACGATGGGGATCCCCTCGATGGACGACAAACCATTGCTCGTCATTTTCTTGGGCAATATCCGCTTGGCACGTTTCCTTTCCAACCGCCTGATCTCTCGGGTTGCCGCGAGGCCGTCCATCTCCGGCATCTGGACGTCCATGAAGATCAGGTCGAACGCATCCGGTGTTGCCGACATTTTTTCAACCGCCTCCGCGCCGTTGTTGACGACCTCGACCCGATACCCAGCTTTTGTTAACATGATTTTTGCCAGTTTCTGGTTGACGGGGTTGTCTTCCGCCAAAAGGATGCGAACGGAACGCTTCATCTCCTCCCGAACTGAATACTGGGTCATGACCGCGTGTTGTTCCTTCTCATCCTTTTCCTTCTCGCCCACCTTTTCTCCAATAATTCTTTCCAACATTTGGTAGAGCCTTTCCCTCCGAATGGGCTTGCCCAAGAAACCGTCAAATCCTACTTCTCCACTTATTCTGGCATCCCGCTCCATCATGGAAGACAGGGCAACAAGCGGCAGAGCGCGGATTGAAGATTGCAAATTGGAAATTGAGGATTTGAAACCCCGGATCTTCCTTGCGACCTCATATCCATCCATACCGGGCATCTGGATATCCGTAATACAGACGTCAAAGGGGGCCTTTTCAACAAAGGCATTTTCCAATGCCGGTAACACGTATTCTCCCTTCTTCAGGGTCACGACGCGCATACCGACCGGTTCCAGATGACGGGTCATTATCTCCAGGTTGGTCCGATTGTCATCAACGACCAGTGCTTTTTTGCCGACCAGCGACACAGGAGCATATTGCCTGACTTTTTTTGTCTCGGATTCCCTCAGCCAGGCGGTAAAGTGAAAGGTGCTCCCCCTTCCTTCTTCACTTTCAGCCCACACGTGCCCTCCCATAAGACTGGATATCTGTCTGGAAATGGATAGGCCTAGACCCGTACCGCCATACTTCCTGGTGGTTGACCCATCCGCCTGTCTGAAGGGCTCAAAAATAAGATCTAATTTATCCGTTGGAATGCCGACGCCCGAATCCCTTACCCGGGCATGCAGCTTGATGCGACCCTCGCTTTCCTCTTCCACATCCAGGAAAAGCACAATCTCTCCGGACTCGGTGAACTTGGGGGCATTGCCCATCAAGTTCGTTAGAACCTGCTTGAAGCGCATCGGATCTCCTTTAACATTGTGGGGGACGTTATCACCGATGTGGCAAAGGATCTCGATCGGTTTTGTTCCAACCCTTGGCCGGATCACATCGCAGACATCGTAGGCCAGAAGCTCCGGATCGAAATCGATCTCTTCAAAATCCAGATCTCCCGCCTCGATCTTGGAAAAGTCAAGGATATCGTTGATCAGAGATATCAGGCTTTGTCCGGCACGTTTAATGGTTTCCGCATAATCAACCTGGTTTTCATCAAGACCGGTGTCCAGCAATATGTCGGTGAATCCGATGACCGCATTCATGGGCGTACGGATCTCATGACTCATGTTGGCCAGAAACTCGCTTTTAGCCCTGTTCGCCGCCTCGGATGCTTCTTTGGCCGCCTCCAGCTCTTTTTCAGTCCGCTTCTGATGTGAAATATCAAAAAAAGTTTCCATCAGGTGTTTTCGACCATCCAGCATGATGGTGGATACGGTCTTGATGACGGGAACAGACTCATTTTTTGCGTTGATCAATATTCGTTCCGAATTGTCCACCTGCTGCCCCAGGTCGCTGATGGGACACTTCCCCTCATCGGCTGGACATAGGAACCTGTGGCATATGGAACCAACGATTTTCTCTTTGGGAAGGCCGATCAGGTTTGCTCCCGCGGGGTTGACATCCACAATGGTGTTCGATGCAGGGTCGATAAGAAGGATTCCTGCCTGCACCGAACGATACAGTGTTTTCAGCCGCTGTTCGCTTTCCTTAAGATTATTTTCTGTTTTTTCCCGTCTCAGAATCTCCTTTTTTGCCGTTATGATAGCTGCTCCGGTCCTGTTTCGCAGGGCCTCTGCTGTTTTGGCCGTGAGGGAAATATAGAGGTTGACGCAATAGAGCATGAGGATCTTAGAAAGCTCCATTGGCCATGCAAACGTCCTATGATCCACAAAATCCAGATAAAACAATAAAAGAAGGTAGCTTAGGACCGAAAGATGTGCAAATAGAAGGACTCTCCTGAAGTTGGTGTTTGTCTGGTCGGCAACACGCACGATCAGGAGGAAAAAAAGCCAGCTCCTGTTACCACCCGTGAAATAGATGGCCACCGTCCAAACGAATATGTCAAGGGATAGGAACAGAATTCCCAGATCCATCCATTTAGCGCGGCTGAAAAAAAGGCGAAGAATGAGCCAGGAGAAAAGCGCATAGCCGATGAGGATTGCCGTAAGCAACGAGAAATGCGTCCAGGAAAAAGACTTCAAAATAAAGACGTTGTGAAAAAAGGCCAAAAGGAGGATCAAGCACATACCAAAAAACCGCAGGCGAGGCGTCTGGATAACATTGAGTCGATACCTTCTCGATTCCTTTTTTCTCTTTGCCTCAGAAGAATCCAGATCTATCTTGATTGCTGGATTTGCCTCTCTATTGTTCTTCTTCAATCTTTTTGAGCTCAAGTTCAGTTTTCTCCAAATGCCATTACGAATTGGCCTCAGGGTTTTCGGTTCAACAAAACATCGATTTCATCGTCCAGTCGCTCTTTAATGTACGAGAAAAAGGGGTTATGGCGAAGGCGCATCAATTGACCCACCGAGACCGTCAAAAGACCCGTCTCACCGCGGGGCTGCAACCTGCCGAGGGGTAATCCGCGGTATCTGGCTCTTGGGTCCGTTTTTCCGCCGTAGACCGGGTCGTCGGGAGGAAACGGGATGGCCACGTGTGCCAGGGAGTACACCTCGGAGGGCCAGGACATGGACAAAGGCGTGGAATCCAGAGAACTTGAATGAGGCGCTTGGGTTTGCCGGAGCACAAGTTCGGAATCCGCACCCACGTTGGTGATCACCGTGAGCCGGTAGGGGAGATCGGATCTGGCCTGCAGATGTTTCAGGGCTATGTCATCGCCGGATGGAAGAAAGGGCGCCAGCCGGTCGAAACGGTTCACATCGAACACCACCAACTCGCTGTCCTCGTTTTCCAATTTGTCGTAGAAGCGATGGATGGTGGCACTCGTTTCCACGGTGGCATCGATCCACGACAAGAAAGTGATCACGGGTGGAAAAGCGGCAAACCGACCCGTCTCACGCGTATCTTCCAATCGCTCCTTAAGCGCCGCAGTGATTTCGTATGCCTGCTGGCCTGCATTTTTCGGGAAAGAGTTGTATTTGTACGGGTCGTATTCAGGCTCGATGCAAAGCCATTTGAATTTAGCAAAATAGGGCAAGAAACTGAGGATTCTATCGACGTTGGAAATGGATGCCAACGGTGTGATGCCGATTTCCGGTGAGAAGAGAAACAAACGGTCCGGAAGGGGCAGACCGGGGTCTGACATGGCATCAAGGGCATATTTGACCGTCAGAGCGCCGCCATTGGAGTACCCTGCAATCACGAACGGTAAGTCCTTGCCGATCCGATTTCGAACATGGCGTGCGCCGATTCGGCTTGCAGCCACCCAGTCTTCCCACCGCACCTTTGTCAAGGCGCCAGGCACTGTTCCGTGGGCGGGCAGGCGCAGACCGAGGACATAGAATCCTCTGGCTTGAAGGATTTCACCGATTCGGCGCAGACTGTATGGCGAGTCGGTGAGGCCGTGAAGGAGCAGTGCGCCGCCTTTGACCTTTTCCGGAAACAGCTCAAAAGTTCGATTCCAGTTGCGCCCAAGACTTTCCGGGTCCTGGGGTCCCCCGGCGTAATAGCGGCAGTAGGTCATATCCTTTGTGGGCGCCACCTGGTCGTAGACCTTTTCTTTCAGTTCCTGAAAGAGCCGTTCTTCTCGATCCAGGTAATCCTCTAATGTGCTCTTTGGCGTTGCATCAGAAGCTGTAAATTCTTCCGATAGAAAAACCGTATGCCAAACGCGAAGCGCCGGCATGGTTCGCGACTCAAAGCCCCAGGCAAGCAACAAGGTAAACGAGATAATAGCAGCCAGCAGGATGGCCTTCATAAGCCATCTGAGAATGCGTTTCATATTATTCTGACCCCTTTGTTACGAAACCTTATTCATATTAATAACATCCACGTATAATGGCGTTTTTTTCGATAAGATTTCAGGAAATAGGGAGGCGCCAGCGTTGTGAAGGTGACGGTGGAAAAATATAGCACCAATGTTTATCAAAATCAAAATATTACATATTCCCCTTGGAATCGTGCAACCATAATGCTCCCTCTTTTTGAGACAGTAAGAGATTCCGGCAGGGAGGTCTACGGAAGCGGCCCGCATGATCCGAGATAGGCGCGTTGTTCGGACCCTCACTTTTGCGTTGACTCCCATTTGCAATTTCACTAGGATTTTTTCCAGGAATAGCAAAGTTTTATTACTTCATCTCACGCACTATCACGAAGGAGAAAATTATGATGAGAGGCAAACTGGCAGTCATTTTATTGATGGTTCTTTTCGCAAGCCCGCTGGCGGCCAAAGAGCTCACGGGAACTCTCCGGCAGATCAAAGAAACCGGTCAGATCAGAATCGGCTATCGTGTGGCCGAACCACCCATGTCATTCAAAGACAAAGACGGCAAACCGAAGGGCTATTCCATCGATCTGGGCAAATCAATTGTAACAGAAGTTGAAAAGAAAATCGGTGCGAAAGTAAAGGTGCAATATGTTCCCGTAACGGCTGAAAACAGGTTTAACGCCCTGGTCGGCAATAAGATTGACATATTATGTGGCGCAACGACCAAGACGCTTTCGCGCAGTGAACGTGTTGATTTTACGCAACTGACATTTGTCACCGGCGCTTCACTAATGACCCTACAAAATAACAAGGATCATGATTCTTCCGGTTTTAATGGAAAGAAAATTGGCGTGGTGAAAGGCACGACGACTGCCGCTTTCTTGAAAAATCTCCTTCAAGAAACATCGACAAAGGCAGAAATCGTCTTCTTTGATTCAGCGGAAGAAGGGGTGAATGCATTACGAAAGAAGAAAATTAACGCCTATGCCGCCGATCAGATCGTTCTGATCGGTATTGCCTCAAAGGCTCAAAACCGGATGGATTTTGCCATTGATCCCAATGTCTTTTCCTTTGAACCCTTTGCATTTGCCGTAAGACAAAATGATGCGGACTTTCGCCTCGTGGCGGATCGCGCCATATCCGGTTTGTGTCGGTCAAAAAAGATATTTGAAATTTACGACAAGTGGGTTGGTGCGTTTACCGGTCAACGGCTGCCCATATTCGATGCAATGGTCCAACTGAATACGATACCGGAATAGGCACGACGGGGAAAGTCCCAATGGGTCATACGCCACTCCATGGCACAAAGGGCAAAAGGCTTAGCTTAGAGAATGATCTGTGAAATCAGAACGGCTGACAGCCCCCCGTCGACTTGTAACCCGGAACGAAGCGAAAATGGGGATACGGGATTATATCACTTTCTACCACAGCAGTCCTGGTGCTTGCGGAGATGGGATGCGTTTTTTTAAAAAATAGCGGAGGGGGATATGGCTAAGCTTTGTATTTGTTTGGCAATTGCGGTCGTTATGTCTTTAGCGGGCTGCGGTGTTCGTTATAATTGGGTTCCCCAAGGAGAAGTTGAGTATTGACCGCCGAACGTAGAGTACCAAGGCGTGGGGGTACCGGATCCGAACAGTGATTTGTAATGCATCTTTAGTATATGGATAAAAAATAAGAGCATTGGACTTGGCGCATAGCTTTTCCAGTTTCAATATTGAGGTCTCGGGTGCCATCGCCAACATTTTGGAAAGGGGTATCTCAACCGTTAAAGACAATGCTTTGCGGTTCGACGATATAATTCAATGAGTGGCGAGATTCGCCTGTTTCTGATTCAGAAACGTCTATTGTCTCTATTTAACATCTTGGTTTTGAAACAGAAAGGTTAAACAGGTACAAAAAAATAGCCTCCAAACGGCCCCCGTGATTCTTTCCAATGTGCCTCTACTGGGATCAACATGGTTAAAGAGTTAGTGCCATCTTCACACGGTGGAAGTCCGGGGTTCAAATCCCCGACCGCCCACCACATTAAATTGAAAGGGAATATCGGCAATCCGATATTCCCATTTTTGTTCAAAATGAAGTTAAGTTAATAGCCAAAACTATTCATAAAGAGATTTGACTAGGCAATAAATCGGTAATTCTTATCTAAGTAAATGGTCTTTTCGGGGCATTTGACATGCAGGGGATACAGTTAAATATTCTGTCCCCAGCAGCATAAAAACATTGCAAAATCTACTAGTTGTCTTGCACGATAGTCTTTTCCGCCATCGAATGGGCCGGCACGTTTTCCAGAGTCCCCCCATCTGAGAAGGTGACCGTCAAGGGCGAATCCGTGTAGTTGTAGCCCACGTAGGTCCGTTCTCCCTTAACTGCGTCGTAGAAGGTCATAAAGAAGGGAGAATTCGTGGCCGTTACCCATGGATCAGGCCGTCCATGGGTCTGCAGATAGCGGACGAAATGGTAGACAAAGACCCCTGAGTCGCCCGGGTCGGTTAGCTTGTCCCAGGGAATGATCCCGTTCACCACTTTGTAGTTGGCCTCCACCGGATAGTAGCGGTCCAGGGCCGTGTTCGGATTGCCCATGGCGGCATACTTGGTGAAGACGCTGTAGAAGTTCATAAACGAGAGCCACTGGTTGTCCACCGTACGCCAGTCGGAAAGGCCATAAGGATTCAAAGGATCGATGTCGTGGCCGTTTTGTCCCACGAAGTTGTCGTAGGATTTCATGACCTCGTTGATGTAGTCACCGGCCATGGCGTGGTAGAAGGTGCCAGGGGTCTGAGGAAACATCATGATCCCCCGGCCCGCCGCGGGGTGGGTTCCGAAAAAGGTATCCCACCGGGCATAGCCGTCGAACATGCGCACCGCACCGTTTCCGGGCCAGTTGATGGGCCACGAGGGGCCGTTCAAGTCAGCGATGATCTGATTGTAATTGCCCTTCGGGTCGAACCAGTAGACGAAGCTCGAGTGAACGATGGCCGAGTAGTGGGCGATGGCTTGGTTCATGAGATCCTGCTGGCCGGTGGCCGCCGCCCACAGGATCACCCCATTCCAGAAGTTGATATGTTCCGATACGGACTCCTCGTTGTTGCCGATCACCACATTCCAGTTGAAGCCCGCTGCCATGCCGTGATTTATGTAAGGCTCCCAGTTGCGGTAGGCGGGGAAAGCGAAGGCGGGATTCGTATTGATATTCGGATCGTTCGCCACGTCAAAGACCATCTGGTTGATGGTATCCTTCCACGCTGCACCCCAACTGGGATCCCGCAGGGCCACGATCGCCGCAGCGTTGATCATGTAGCCGTAATGAAAGTGGTGGTCGTTGCATCGGGAGAGAGTCCCGAATCCGTCGTAGGGCGGGTCCCCCGTATCTGAGGGGAAGTTCGTGTTGCCCGGGGCGGCGGCCACACTGGGATACTGGTTGATGGTGCCCACCTCGGGGTCGTAGTAGCAGTAATAGGGGGCCTGCCCCTCGTTTTTCTCCTGCACCAGGGTGGGATTTTGCCGGAAGTAGACTTCGATTGCGTCCCGGGTATTGGAGAAGATGGTTTCGGCCAGGCCAACATCGCCCTCCACGTCGGCGATGGAACTGGCGGCCAGAACGTTGCGGCCCAGAAACTTCATGAGGTTGTATGCATCCTGGCCCACTCCGGCCTTGTAGGCGGTGTAGGGTGGGTTTTCGCTCCCTCTCTGGGCCACGAACGCATCGTAAATCCAGGCTTTTAACTGGTCACGGCCCTCCTTGTCACCCTCGTTCAGGACAGGCATCCAGGGGAGAATTCCCGGATAGGGATAGCGGCAGGTAAAGGTGGAAGTGCCGTATACTTGCAGCCGACCCCGTACGGTGAGAAACGCCATGGGTGAACCCTTACCGTTGGTCAAGGGCGATGGGCTGCCCTGGAGGACTTCCTCGTTTTCGTGCCAGGAGATCGTCTGGTAGTGATGGGGCATCAGACCGTTGATGCTCTTAACCGGGCCGCCGAGAACGTTCGTGGCGGTGATGGCGTATCGGGCCTCGGAGTAGCTCGATCCCTGGTTATAGCTATAAGTTACGGTGGTATTTGTTGGATAGGAGAAGGCCGCCTCCGCCAGCTTTGTCAGGGTGACCCCGTCCCCAAAGGTGGCGTCGGGAAGCGTGCACAGGACAAAGTAGTTGTTCCCTGCCGTATTGCTGAAAACGATCTTCGAATCGATCACCGGGGTGGGCGTATAGGTCGCCGCCTTTGCGGGATAAAAGATCACCGTGGAGAGCTCTCTGTTGTCCGGTGGGTAGGTGCCGGTGATCACCGTGTAGGCGACGTCCGTTCCCGAGACAGTGATGGTGCCCGAGTCGTTCGTAACGTCGGGGCTGGTATAGAAATTGTTCAGTGTCACCTGAGGTAGATCCGTGGCCGTAAAGTACAGGAAAGGGCTGCCCCGCACGACGGTCATCTTCAGGGCGGCACCCTCTGCAAGGCCTTTTTCGTCGAAATCAGGGTCGTCCACGGCTCGCATCAGGAGGTCCGCATCGTAATCGCCCATCCTGTGGACCTTGATGGCGTAAGACTGAAAGCCCGGGTCGATTTGCATGGTCGCCACGTCAAAGGTCACCTGGAGCTCGCTCATCTTGTCGCTGGAGTTTTTTGTTCCGCCCTCGGGAGCCGGGATCTGGGCACCCGCGGTCACCCGCATGCGCTCGGGTGTTAGGAGCAGCCCCTGGTGACCCTGGTCGTTTTTGCTATAGTAGAGGGCCCATGGATGGGGGAAGACGGGCAGTTGGTAGATCGTTTGGGGCTCCTTTTTGTCGTAGGACTGGGCGCCCAGATAAGTCTTCTCAACATTGTCTGCGACGAGAATCGGCGTCAGCCAGGAATTCGTCTTGTAGGGAAAGGGCAGCGAATCTGTAACACAGAAAGCCTTGACTCCGGCCATGACTGCATTCGCTCCCTTTGTTCCTACACTGCTCAACTCTGTCTGAAACCAGCCCTGGCCGATCTGTACGGGTTTCCCGGGGGTCGTCTGGGTCGCATTATTCTGTCCGGCGGACTGAATCTTGAAGAGGTAGGCGGTGCGGGATGGACGCAGTATAACGTCGGTCACGAAGGAGGTCTCGTTGGACTGGACAAAGACCGGTGCCTCGGCGTAGACCGAGGGGTCGTCCTCGTTGTAAACCACCAAGCTCGTGGCGTCAATGGGAACCTCCTTAAACGTGAACTCATCCTGGAAGGCGCTTCGAACGGGACCGAAGACGATCTTTCCCTCGTCGTTGATCATGTTGAGCTGCAGGTGTTCCAGCTTAATCGGGTTGCCAGGTCCCGGGTAGCTGGGATCGGTCATGAAGACCACCACCGTCCCCGTCGGCGCGCCGCCCTGAGGGAACCCGCTTGTCTCGCTTGTCCCGTCTGAATCGTCAGAACACCCGATGGCGAACAGGATTGCAGCCAGCAAAAGCATTGCTCCAAAATTCGATTGGTTGAACAGTCTGTGCATGGTATCCCTCCTGTTGATTTTTTGAAGTTTTTAGAGTTTGGTATCTAGTTTCCTGTCACAAAAAACAAGAAAATTTCGGGCAGGTTTGTAGATCATCATCAAATGCGGTTTCTCAACGTTCTTGCCGCTGGTAGTTTTTTCACATTTTGGGTTGCGGGTACAGCCCGCGTTAGCTAATTGTACACCTGGTATTAATCTTAGGCAATAGGGTGGATACCCCATTTTGGAGTTCATTAATGAGTATCGGCAGCTGGAGGAATGCAGCGAGGATTTTGGATGAAAAAAGGTCGAGGATTTAAGAAGTGGCCCCCCAAGTGGCAATGCAAGAAAGATAATCTTTGGGATCGGCGGTCTGCAACTTATTGAAATGTGGCGGAGAGAGAGGGATTCGAACCCTCGGTAGAGCTTTAAACCCTACACTCGCTTAGCAGGCGAGCGCCTTCAGCCGACTCGGCCATCTCTCCGGTACCATTTGGTGGGCAAAAAAATTACATTTTGATTCGCTGCTGGAGACATTTCTTCCGCAATGACTCCCATACTCAATCCAGAAAAATTTTGCAAGTTTTTGGCGGAGGGAGTAGGATTCGAACCCACGGAACTTTCGTTCAACGGTTTTCAAGACCGCCGCCTTCGACCACTCGGCCATCCCTCCGGAAAACATGATCCAAACTGTTGATAACAACGAAATGTTATCAACAGCTTGCCGAAAAAGCGGTTCTGACGACAAATCCTCCAATCAGGAGGCGTTTTTCAAGAAAATTTCAACTTTGGCATCCTTTCGCAGGTTGTCAATATATTTTTTGACCTCTTTCTGAACCTCTTGCTGTTTTAAAAATTGTTCGATGCGGGGTTTCACAGTCTCAAAGGGAATGGTGGATTCAGGTTTTTTGTCCACCACCTTTATCAGGTGGTACCCAAACTGAGTTTTGACCACGTCGCTCACTTTTCCAGGTTCCAGAGAAAAGGCGACATCTTCAAAAGGCTTGACCATCTGTCCCCGCCCGAAATAGCCCAGATCGCCGCCCTTCGAGGCGCTGGGCCCTTCTGAAGATGTCTTGGCGACTTCAGCAAAATCATCGCCTTTCTTCAATTTTTCCTGAGCCTTATCGATTTTTTTCATGGCTTCGGCTTTTTCGGCTTCCGTTGCATCCGGTTTGACTTTGATCAATATATGACTGGCCTTGACCTTTTCCGGCTGTTTGAAAAATTGGGGGTGACTGTCATAATAGGCCTTTACTTCTGCTTCCGGCACGGTCGTTTTGTCCACAAAGTTCTTGACCACGAATGCCTCGGTGACCATCCCCTTTTTGAGTTCCGCCTTCATGTCCGCCTCTGTCACATGCCACTCTTCCATGGTCTTCTTTAAAGCTTCGTCATTGGGGAACCGCTTCTTGAACTGGGCGAATTTTTCATCCACTTGTTTGTCGTCTACTTTATTACCTGCTTTTACGCTGGCCTGGTAAAGGAGTTCAATGCCGATCAGTTTATCCAGGGTCTCTTTTTCCAGGGCCCCCAGCTGCTCTTCGTTCAGGGGTTTGCCCTGCTGCATGGCTTGACGTTTGCCAAAATCCACTGCGTGCTCCAGATCTGTCCGTGTAATCACATCGCCGTTTACCACTGCCACCTTGTCCGAGCCGGGCTTTTCTTCGGCTGAAACCGGCCAACTCAAAATTGCCAAAGAAAGCACCAGGACCGCTGTCCACAGTCGAAGACCAAAGTTTTTTCGCATCTTTATTTCTCCTTAAAATTTTGCAGTCATCAAAAAAATCCCCTAGTCCGCAGAAGGGGTCGTGTTTGTAGGAACGAACAGGGACCTGCATAGCACCTTTTTTCGTACGAAGCAAGCCCAATTTCCAAACCATTACCTCTCTTTAAACTCTTGCTTCACATTTCAATCTTCAACTGTTATCATGCGCTCGCAAAAGGTTCGGCTTTGAGTAATGGGTATTGAGCCGAACTCCTCCATTTGAACGCCATCATCAATAACGTTTCATGAAGAGATTTTCCCACGTGACAAAGAAGGCACACCTGATATCCGAACTGAAAAGAATGAAGTCCGTGCTGGTGGCATTTTCGGGAGGCGTTGACAGTGCCTTTCTTCTCGCCGCGGCGCACGAAGCCCTGGGGCAAAATGTGCTGGCAGTCACTGCGGTGTCCCCTATTCATCCTTTTCGGGAACGGGCTGAAGCAACCGCATTCACAAAGGAAAGGGGCATTCCCCATCTGCTCATCCCTTCCAACGAAATCAATCTTCCCGAATTTGTAGCCAACAATCCGGACCGGTGCTACCATTGCAAAAAAGCGCTGTGCAAAACCCTGAATGAAATTGCACGGGAAAACGGTATTCTTCATGTGGTTCACGGCGCCAATGTAGATGATCTGGATGATTTCCGGCCGGGACTTCAGGCCGCCGTGGAGGAGGGCGTCGAGGCTCCGTTGATGGATAACCATCTGAACAAGACTGAAATACGCCAACTGGCAAAAGCGATGGGTTTGCCCCAATGGGATAGGCCATCAATGGCATGTCTTGCCAGCAGACTTCCCTATGGCAGTGCCGTCACCGGGAAAAAGCTGAAAATGATTGAAACGGCGGAAGCATTTTTAGCGGATAAAGGGCTAAAGACGCTTCGCGTGAGGCATCATGGGGAAGTGGCACGCATTGAGGTGGGGGATTCGGAGCGGGAGCTGATTTTGAACGATCCCATCCGAAAGGACATTATCAGGAAATTCCGTCGGATCGGTTTTGACCATATCGCCTTGGATCTGGAAGAATTTGCGTCCGGGAAGATGAATCGACGTTTAAATCGCGAGGAAGATCAAAAAAACCTTTTGAACAAAACGAACGGGCGGTGGAACCATGATTCTGGGACTTGATGTAGGCGGAACGCAAACAGACACGGTTCTCATAGATGGGGACCGGATTCTGGCGGGAACGAAAATCCCCACCGGGAAGGACCTTCTCTTAACCCTTCGGAACGCCCTTGAAAGCATCCTGACCGGTGTTGAACCTGATCAGATTGAACGCATGGCTTTTTCGACGACCCTGGCCACCAATGCCATCGTTGAAGATCGTCTGGAGCCAACGGGGATGATCGTATCTGCCGGTCCCGGCATCGATCCGGCGTGTTTTTCGATCGGCCCCTCTTTTCACGTGGTCGAAGGGTGCCTGGACCACCAGGGATTCGAGGCGGTTCCCCTGAGCAAAGCATCTGTCATGGAAGCTGCTGAAAAAATACGGAAAACAGGTATCAATACCATTGGCGTCACTGGAAAATTCTCGGTTCGAAATCCGGCCCACGAGCTTCAGATCGTCGACTGGGTCAAAGGTCTCTTCTCCCATGTGGCCATGGGGCACACGGTTTCGGGCGGGCTCAATTTTCCCCGCCGCATTTTTACAACCTATCTGAATGCATCTCTTCATAAACTGTACAAATCCTTTTTCGATGCACTGACCCACATTTTGGATGAAAAGAATCTGCACGGGCCGAGATACCTCTTAAAACCGGATGGCGGCACCATTGATCTTTTGAGAAGCATGGGCGCACCTGCCCGAACGGCACAGTCCGGACCAGCCGCCAGCGTCATGGGAGCCCTGGCACTGGACGGGTGTGAAGGAACGACGCTGGTGATGGACATTGGCGGTACCACCACGGACATGGCGGTTGTGTTGGACGGCGTGCCGCTGCTCAATCCACACGGGGTCAAACTGGGCCAATACAAAACACTGATCCGGTCCATTGTCACCCACTCCCTGGGAACCGGTGGAGACAGTGTCATTCAAGTGGACGACGAAGGCAAAATGACCGTGGGGCCCAGACGAAACGGTCCTCCCGTGGCGTGTGGGGGTGTTGTGGCAACGCCCACGGATGCCATGGTAACCCTGGGACTTTTGGATGTGGGCGATAAAAGCTGCGCAAGATCCGCCATGAAGGACCTGGGCGGCGCGCTGGGCTGTGAAGCTGAGAGAGCGGCGGATCGTGTTTTGCGGCGCATGGCCGAAACCATTGCTCAATCGGCGAGAGCATTTGTACATGATATAAATTCACGGCCGGTTTACACGATTCATCAGGTTTTAAATGAGGAAAAGATTGAACCCGTAAGTGTTCTGGTGATGGGCGGACCAGCCCCCCATTTGGCGCCTTATGTGGAAAAAGCGCTGGGGCTGCCCTGCCGTGTACCACGTTACTACCACGTGGCCAACGCCGTTGGCGCCGCTGTGGCAAGAGTTACGGCACGGGTGACCCTGCAGGCGGATACGGAGAGGGGTTCGGTCATTATTCCCGAGGCTGGAGAGGAGCACAAGATCGATCGCAGCTTTGATATGGACCAGGCCATCGCCCTAGCCCGGGAAAGCCTCTGCCGAAGGGCCATGCTGATCGGGGCACGGGATAATTCACTGGAGACTTCCATCACGGAGAAACAGATTTTCAACATGATTCGTGGTTACAGGATGGTGGGCCAGAACATTCGCCTTAAAATGAGCATCACGCCGGGACTCATCCCCCAATGGAAAAGGAGCAAAGAGGCATGTTAAGGGCACAACGGAAAACCGGATTGATCTTCTTTCCCGCATTTGACTGGGCGATCAGCCCTGACCACCCCGAACGCGAGGAACGTCTTCTCTACACCCAGGACCAGGTAATGGAGGAAGGTTTGCTCGATATTCCGGGGATTTTGGAATATCGCGTACGCCCTGCAACCTATGATGACATAAGGCGGGTTCATTTCTGTGTTCCCGATGAAGCCGCCGTTACCACGGAAAGCCATCTGATATCCGCCGGAGGTTGTCTTGTGGCGGCCGATGCGGTTTTAAGGGGAGAAGTGGAAAGCGCTTTTGCGCTGGTGCGACCTCCCGGACACCATGCCATGCGTGTGGTGCATGGCAATCGCGGATTCTGCAATATCAATATCGAAGCGGTTATGATTGAACATATCAGAAGCCATTACGGTGTTCGAAAAGTAGCCATTGTGGATACGGACTGCCATCACGGTGATGGGACCCAGGATATCTACTGGCACGATCCCGATACCCTTTTCATCTCCATTCACCAGGACGGCCACACCCTGTACCCGGGCACCGGTTTCCCTGATGAGCTGGGCGGACCCAACGCACAGGGGAAGACCGTCAATATTCCACTCCCGCCGCAGACCGGCGAAAAAGGATTCCTCTATACACTGGATGAACTGGTCTTGCCGCTTCTGGAAGACTTCGAGCCGGAACTTGTGATCAATTCGGCGGGCCAGGACAACCACTTTAATGACCCCATCACCAATATGAACTTCTCGGCCCGCGGATACGCTATTTTGAACGCCCGCCTGAAACCGGATATTGCCGTACTCGAAGGGGGTTACGCCATTCAAAATGCCCTACCCTATGTGAATGTGGGCATTATCATGGCCATGGCCGGAATGGATACCTCTTTTGTCAAGGAACCCAATTATGAAAAAGACTATCGCCCTCAATCCCCGGAGGTGACCCGGCACATTGAGCAGCTGGTTACGGCGTTAAAGGAATTGTTTCTGCACGGGGGGTTCAAGAAAAAGCCCCATGAAGAAGGGCACATCCTGGAGCGAAAACGGGACATTTTTTATGATACGGATGGTATCCAGGAAAGACAGAATGAAAAAATCAGGTGCTGCTCCCGCTGCGCCGGCGCTTTTGCCATTTCGTCAACTGCCAGTACCGGTCAGCATATCATGGGCGTTCACATTCCCATTGCGGCATGTCCCGCATGCCGAAAAACCGGTCTGGAATGGTTTCAGAAAGGTAGCAAAGGCGCTTTCAGGTACGTGTACCTGCAGGACCGGGACAGGGGTCTATATGATGTGGCTTGATTCATGAAACATCTCAGATTTGGACGAAACGGATAGGGTGAAAAATTCAAAAATGCACGAGACCATGTTTCAAAAGCGAGAGGATTTCTTGAGCCTTTCGGACCTCCTTGACAAATGGACTGAAGATGAAATGAACCTGAAAGATGCTTTCCTCAGGTTGACCGAGCGTTTCTCGAAAAAAAATGATGCGGTTCTGTCCGTTGTTTCAAGGCCCGGTATCAGCTATTCTCTCAGAGCCGGTATGAAAAAGGAGGACAACGGTGGGACCCTCATCACCATGATCGATATCGTGGATGACGATCCCGCCGACCGATGGTTGTCCGTATGTTTCTACGGTGACCGCGTAACGGATCCCGACGAGAAAGGGAATCTGGTGCCGGGAGGCCTGTTGGGGGAAGACGGCTATTGTTTCGACCTATATGAAAACAGTGACGGTATCATCTCATACCTGGAACAACGGATTGATGAAGCTTATGACAATACGATCAGGTCGTCGGTTCACGGTTGAGGAATCTAAACCGTGAAACCAACGACCGGGAAAGGGTTACGGTTCTTCCTCCCGTTTCTCGTTAACGCAGGCATCCTCACTATGATATGCCTTTTTCATGAGATCGCTGATAAAAGCCTCCATATCGGTGAGGGCTTTGCGATCTATGATGAAATCTTCCTTGCCGACACGGTCTTTTACCAGCCTTAGGCCGTATTCAAGACGTTTGGCCAGTTGAAACGTGAGGTTTCTCACATTCTGGCCCGAATCCACAGCCTGACGGATAATTTCGTCTACGGCGCTGTCATCAAAAAGAATTTTGACATCAAGATTTTCCCTCAGGGCATCCGTCTCCGTCTGAACCTGTTCATACATGGTGCCGAGGTTTTCGATGGCCACATCTATATCGGTGACATGACGTAGATAGAGGCGTGCAATCAATTCCAGCCTTTGATCATACATATCAAGACCCGACTTTCTGCTGAAATATTCGGCCCGTTCTTCAATGTATTGTTTGATTTCCGCCACTTCAGTGCTTCTGGCTTTTTCAAAACGGTCAATCCAATCCGGATCGTTATATTTTTCCAGAAGTTCTGACAATTGCTGTTCAGGATTATCAACGACCTCGCGAGTGACCAGAAACCGCTTGATTTCAGTTGACGGCAAACGGGTTTCAAATGGGATCAGAACTTTTTCGATGGCGCTGACAAGCCCTCTGGCGCCTGTCTTCTCATTTTCCGCCAAGGCTGCAATTTGTTGTAGTGCATCGTCCTCAAATTTGATATCGATGCCGTACGCTCTGAAATCCATTCGTTTACTGATGATAATGGGGTTATTGGGGTTTTTGAGAATTTCAAAGAGATCCTCCTGGTTCAACATGTCAAATACCACGACTACCGGAAGCCTTCCTACGAACTCCGATTCAAATCCGAACTCGACCAAGTCCTGAGCGCGGACGTCTTTCAGTATTTCCCATGGAATTTCCGTAGGCCTTACGTCGGCTTCAAAGCCTATCCCCTGCCGCTGCAATCTCTTCTTTATGATCTCGGCCAAATCGCCAAAGGCACCGCTCATGATAAACAGGATATTCTTGGTATTGACCACTTTTTTTTCTTTCTTACCTGTTCGTCTGTAATGCTCAATGGCTTGGATCTGACTGATGGGGTCATGGGGAACTTTCAGGTCCACATCGGTTTCTTCCATGGGTTTTAGCAATGCTCTCTGCACACCCGTACGGGATACGTCGTGTCCGATCAAATTCCTGGATGATGATATTTTGTCAATCTCGTCTATGTAAACGATACCGTTTTCAGCCAGTTCAATATTCTCGTCCGCTTCATAAACCAGGTCCCGGATGAGATCTTCAACATCACCACCGACATACCCGGTTTCGCTGAACTTGGTGGCGTCCCCTTTCACAAAAGGAACCCCCAGCTTTTGAGCGATGAGTTTGATCATGTAGGTTTTTCCCACGCCGGTCGGGCCGATCATCAACACATTGTTTTTGATCATTCCAACGCCGGATTTTTTGTCAGCGCCTGAAAAACTTTCACTTTCCTTTTGATTGTTGAACCTGATCCGGTTGAAATGCGTGCATATTTTGGTCCCCAAAACAGCCTTGACCTGATCCTGCTTCACCACAAAACCGTCAAGGTAAGACTCCATTTCCTCCGGCATCATGAAAAAATTCTCCATCCCTGAATCTTCCGGTCCCGGCTCCCTTCCCTTCGAATCGGCCTCATCCTTTTGGGGAACAACAAATGGAGAAATAATTTTGACGCGATCACCATATTTTTTTGAAAGATATTCTCCCAATTCTTTTTCCAGTTCCTGTTGATTGGGCAGCTTTCCAGCATTCGCTTTTTCAATTTCTTTCGTTTTTGGTTCTTCCATTATTAAATAACTCCTTGCATTAACGCTATCTGTTATTAAACAAGATACGCATTTAAACACCTGATTGCAAGGCCAGCCATTTGACGGGCAAAAAGCCGCCTCTCCAATAGCGGTTGACGAAACCTATGATTCAAGATAAAAAGCAATAAGAAAGGTTGTTAAAAACATTTTGATAAAAATAGGCAGGTTCCAATGACATTCAGACTGGAAGTCAGGTTGAAAGATAAACTGCTGGACGCATCGGGCGTCGGCATTTCAAAAAAAGCAAAAGCATACTTCGATTTTGGCGTTGAAGATGTTCGGGTGATAAGGGTTTTAACCATCGACGCAGATTTTGACACCGACCAGCTGTTGCGAATTCAAAAAGAGTTATTCACCAATCCCATTACCGAAAAAAGCGCTTATACCCCCATCCAAAGGGGTTTTGACTGGCTTATATGGGTCGGATTTCGCCCAGGCGTGCGGGATACGGCGGGTAGTACCGCCCGCGAAGCCATCGAAGATCTTCTGGGCGTCACATTTGAGCCCGGAGAAGCGGTTTACACCTCGAAATGCTATGAAATCAGGGGAAAACTCACAGAGGATCAGGCCCACCGCATTGCTTCGGAACTCCTGGCCAATGCGGCCATTCAGCAATGGAAAGTTTTTTCCGGCAAAGAATGGGATCCCAAAGAAGGGATTGGACTATTGATTCCCAAGGTTATTTTGAACCACAAACCGGAAGTGAAAAAGCTCCCCATCGAAAGCGATGAGACATTGAAATGTCTTTCAATAGAGAGGAATCTGGCGTTGCAAGATCGGGATATTCCCGTTATTCGCGAGTATTTTCTCAGGGAAGAAATTTTACAGGAAAGAAAATCCGTAGGCCTTGATCTTCCCACGGATGTTGAGCTGGAATATATTTCCCAGGCGCGAAGCGACCATTGCAACCATAATACGTTCAGAGGAAAATTTCATTACCATGACCTCCAAAGCGGCGAGCGCGAAACCATCGACAGCCTTTTTAAAACCTGTATCGAAGCGCCGACGCTGAAGATTCAGGAAGAGAAGGACTGGGTGGTCTCCGTCTTGTGGGACAATGCCGGGGTCGCCCGCTTTGACGCCGAACATTATTATTGTATTACCGGTGAAACACACAACAGCCCGTCCAATATGGAAGCCTATGGCGGGGCCATTACCGGAATTGTGGGAATCTACCGGGATCCCATGGGTACGGGAAAGGGATCAAAACTCATTTTGGGTATGTACGGGTATTGCGTGGGCCAACGGGATTATCAGGGGGATCTCGAACCACACCTACACCCGCGCCGCCTGCTGGATGGGATTATCGAAGGGGTGCGGGACGGTGGCAACAAAAGCGGTATTCCGACCCCCTACGGGTTGCTTTTGTTTGACGAAAGCTTTACGGGAAAATGCCTCGTGTTTGTGACGGCCCTAGGGCTAATGCCTTCAAGGGTGGGAGGTCAGCCGTCCCACGAAAAAACCACTTCGCCGGGCGATCTGATCATCATGAGTGGCGGAAGGGTGGGGAAAGACGGAATTCACGGGGTGACCGCGGCGTCCGAAACCTATTCCGAAAGTACGCCAGCCGGCCACGTGCAGATCGGCGATCCGTATACCCAGAAAAAAATGCACGATTTTCTTCTGGAAGCCCGGGACGAGGACCTTATCGGTTTTATCACCGACAACGGCGGCGGCGGTCTTTCTTCCTCTGTCGGGGAATCGGCCCGTTTCAGCAATGGATGCATTGTACATCTGGACAGCGTGCCACTTAAATATGAGGGATTGAACCAATGGGAAATATGGGTTTCCGAGTCCCAGGAGCGAATGACCATTGCGGTTAAACCGGAGCATCTGGAGCGTTTCATGGCGCTTTCCGAGAAGCATGCGGTTTTGAGCACTGTCATCGGGGAATATACGAATTCCGGTTTTCTGCATTTGAAATACCAGGAGGAAACCTGCGCTTACATTCGGATGGATCTGTTGGAATCCGATTTCCCGCAGTGGGAATTTGAAGCGGAATGGATTCCGCCCAAAATGCGCGGTCTGACGGAACCGGTTATCACGGAGCCGAGAGATCACGGTGCACTCCTTCATGCGATGCTTCAGCGGCCCAACATCTGTTCCCGCAATTGGATCGCCATGCAATATGATCATGAAGTCCAGGGGACCAGCGTCATCAAGCCCCTGGTTGGAAATGAACGGGATGTGCCGTCCGATGCCGCGGTGATTCGGCCGGTGCTAAAATCGCGCAAGGGAATTGTCGTATCACAGGCCGTCAATCCCGTTTATTCCAAAATCGATACGTACCACATGACCACGGCGACCATCGATGAAGCGGTTCGAAAAGTGCTGGCGGCAGGGGGGGATCCGGAACACCTGGCCGGCGTGGACAATTTCTGCTGGCCCACCATTGAATATGATCCCGTTCAAAATCCGGACGGCAAATACAAAGCCGCCCAGCTGGTGCGATCCAACCGGGCCTTGCGAGACTTGTGCCTTCAATACCATATTCCCCTGCTATCCGGAAAAGACAGCATGTACATTGACGGCAATCTCAAAGGGCCTTATGGGGAGCGACGAAAGGTGTCAGGATTGCCCACGCTGCTCTTCACGGTTTCCAGTGTCATGGCGGATATTAACAGTGCCGTTACCATGGATGTCAAATTCCCGGGTGATCTGGTTTATGTACTGGGAGAAACACGAAATGAAATGGGTGGCGGAGAATACTACCAGATGATGGGGCAGGTGGGGTCGAATGTCCCTAGGGTTTACGGGATGGAATTTCTACCGCAATACCTTGCCCTTCATCAGGCTATACAGAGCCAACTGGTGTCGTCATGCCATGCCGTGGCAAGGGGCGGTTTGGCTGTTCACCTGGCCTTGGCCGCAATGGGCGGTACTTTGGGAATGACAATTCAACTGCCGGCAATTCCCGCTGCTCCGGGTCTTTCAGATTCGCAGAAACTCTACTCCGAATCATGCGGGCGATTCGTCGTCACGGTGGCGCCGGAGCAGAAGACGTTTTTTGAAAAGTGCTTCCCCGGAATGAAACTGGCCAACGTTGGTGTTGTCACTGAATCAACGGATTTTATCATTAACGGAGAAGACGGCGGCACGATTTTAAAGGAAGATATTCGCCGTTTAAAGGATGCCTGGAAAAAGCCTTTTGGAGATCTGATATGACAAGGGTCAAAGCAATGGTCCTGACCGGCTATGGGCTCAATTGCGATAATGAAACCGATTTTTCGCTGCATCTGGCCGGCGCCGATTCCCGCAGGATGCACATCAATCAACTGATCGAGAATGCACAAAGCGGTTCAGCTACGGTTCTTCGAGACTACCAACTTCTGGTTTTCGGGGGGGGATTCAGTTGGGCCGACGATCATGGTGCGGGTGTTCTCATGGCCTCAAAAATGAAGCGGCACCTGGGTGAAGCGCTGAAAGCCTTTGTGGATGCAGGAAATTTGATCCTTGGCATATGCAACGGGTTTCAGGCACTGGTCAATCTGGGACTCCTCCCGTGGTTTGACGGTCAATACATGGATCGGAAAGTGGCGCTCACCCATAATGATTCTGGAAATTTTATCAATTGTTGGGTAAGCCTGAAGGTCAACACTCAGGCACCTTGCGTTTTTACGAAGGGTATGCGTCGCGCGGAATTCCCGGTTCGGCATGGGGAAGGAAAATTCTATGCATCGGATAACACCATCAAAAGGCTCTTTGAAAACAACCAGGTGGTGTTGCAGTATGCCCGTTCTGATGGGTGTCCGGCCGCCGGCCGCTGGCCCGCAAATCCCAACGGGTCCCTCTCTGATATTGCGGGCATGTGTGATTCCACCGGACGCATCTTCGGGCTCATGCCCCATCCGGAGGCTTTCAACCATTTCACCAATCACCCGGACTGGACCCGGCGAAAACTGGCTTTGGCACGCGTTGGAAAAAGCATTGAGCAGGAGGAAGGGGGAGGCATCCCCGTTTTTAGAAATGCGGTGGCATATTTTGAATAAGCGATTGGCCATTGGCTTTTAGTCGATGACCGACAAAGCCAATCGCTGGAGACGAACAACTAAGAGCCAAATTAAAAAGGCGCCTCCCTCCGGTTTAACAGGGGGTCGGCGCCGTGTCTTTTTGAATGCCTTATCTGGCTGATCCTACTGTTGATGTTCCTTGATTTTGGTCAGCATGAAATCAAAAATTTCATCGCCGATTTTTTCCCGGTATTTGTTCCACACCGGGACCATGGCTTTTTGAAATTCCTTCCTTTCCGCCGGGGTGAGGTTGATCACTTCGATTCCGTTTTTCTTGCAATATTCCGCAATGCTGATACCGCTTTTGGGGAGTTTTTTGTGCAATTCCGCATTGACTTTCCGGTTGGTGTCAATGGCCACTTTGGCGGCTTCCCTGAAAATCTGCTGATCTTCCGGTGAAAGGGTTTCCCAGTAATCGGGGGATACAATGATGATACACTCGGTCAGGCAGTGGTTGGTGATGGTCACATTCTTGGTTACTTCCGTGAATTTCATCAGGACGGAAGTGAGAAGGGGGTTTTCCTGCGCATCGATGACACCGGTCTGAAGCGCATTATAGATTTCCGGAAAGGGGATGCCTACCGGGGAAGCCCCCAACTGTTTGAACGTATCCAGATAAACGGGGGAGTTCATCACCCGAACCTTGAGCCCCTTGATATCCGACGGTTTCCGAACCGGACGTTTGTTGTTGGTGAAATCTCTGAACTCGTTTTCGGTCCAGCCGATGGCAATGAAACCTTTCTGAGGAAAATAGGAAAATATTTTCTCTTGAACTTCCGGGTCATCCAGGGTGGCGTATGCGGTTTTTCGGTTTGGAAAGATAAAGGGCATATCCAGGATGGCGGCATGTGGCACGAAATTTTGCAGCACAGCCGTGGTGATAGAGGCTATTTGCAGTGTACCGCTCTGCACCTGTTCCGCCATGGATCGTTCGCCGCCCAACTGGCCCATGGGAAAGGTTGCAATATCGATTCTGCCGTTGGTTTTTTCTTTGACATAAGCCGCAAAGGCATCCACGCCTTTGCTTTGTCCGTGAAACGGGGGCGCCACGTGACCGAATTTAACATTTTCCGAAGAAGCGGCAACTGCCGCAATGGGAAGCCCTGCAATAAAAGCCATCACCGTGACTACCGCTAGAATACGAAATCCGATTTTCATAATATTCCCTCCCTTATTTTGAATTGACGACTCATTTAAAATCTGAAAAGGTTTTGTATAAATAATTTGTTGGTAAGTCAACCTTGACAAACCGATCGCGCCTGCAATTTTCACGGGATCCATTGAACCCCGGCTTCCTCAAATCCTTTTTTACGCAAAAGACAGCTGTCACATAGACCGCAGGCTTTTCCGTCCGGTGCCGGGTCATAACAACTGTGCGTCAACGTGTAGTCAACACCCAGTTTAAGGCCTGTTTTGATAATGTCCCCCTTGCCCATGTAGATGATAGGGGTTCTGATTTTAAGTCGTCGGGTCAATGTTACCCCCGCTTTTGTGGCAAGATTGGCCATCTCTTCAAAGGATTTTATGAATTCCGGCCGACAGTCGGGATAGCCGCTGTAGTCCACCGCATTGACGCCGATAAAAATATTCCAGGCACCCAGTACTTCCGCCCATGCAAGGGCATATGAGAGGAATATGGTATTGCGTGCGGGCACATAAGTTATGGGAATCTCGTTTGTCGGAAGTTCCTCTTCCCCCCTTTTGGGGACATCAATGTGGTCTGTCAGCGCAGAACCGCCGATTTTCCGGAGATCCAAATCCATAATCAGGTGCTCGGTCAAACCCAGGCTGTCGGCGACCTTTTTCGCCGCCTCCAGTTCCACTGCGTGGCGCTGCCCGTAGCGAAAGGTGAGCGCGAAAACATCGTATCCTTCCGAGCAGGCAATTGCCGCAACGGTTGTTGAATCAAGGCCGCCGCTTAAAAGCACCACCGCCTTTTCTTTAAATGCCGTCATAGATCTGCCTCTCTGTTAAACGCCCCTTGCGTCAGGTCCCCAGATGTATTTCTGAATCTGAAGGTGCAGCCGACACGGCAGATGATCCGCGAGAATCCATTCCGCCAGGGTTTCCGGTTTCAGCTGACCGAATACGGGAGAAAAATTAACAGAACTGATTTTGAGAAAACGGGATTTCATATGGGTCACGATTTCTCTGGCATATTCGTAATCCTCTCGGGTTCCAAGAACAAATTTAATTTCATCTTTTGCCGAAAGCCTGTTCAGGTTTTCCATATCCATATGATGATGCATGCCGCTGGAGGGGCACTTGACATCCACAATTTTCACACATCGATCATCCACCAGGGCAATGTCATGGCTTCCGTTGGTTTCAAGGAGGACTTCGTAACCATCTTCTAAAAGGCTCTCAATGAGGATGGGGGTTTTGTCTTGAATAAGCGGTTCTCCTCCGGTGATCTCCACCAGGTGGCACCGCATGGGAGCGATTTGCTCGAAGATATGGTTGATTTCCAGGATTCCCCCTTCTTCGTAAGCGTACCGGGTGTCGCAGTAGGAACATCTTAAATTGCATCCGGTTAATCGGACAAACACGCAGGGAAGGCCGGCATAGGAGGACTCTCCCTGTATGCTGTAAAATATTTCATTGACACGTAGTGTCATACTTCTTCCTCCCAGTAAAAGGCGCCCGCACCGGGGGTTTCCGAAACTTTTACCTTGCTGACGGTAACGGTGTCGCTGTTGAGTTGCAGACCCAGCTCCCGGTATAAAAACCGGGCGATATTCTCGGACGTGGGATTCATGTTTTGAAAGGCCGGTAGATCGTTCAAATTGAAATGGTCGAGGCTCTTGAGGACATTCTTGACACTCTTCTTGATATCTCTGAAATCAATGCCGATGCCGATATCATCCAGTTTTTTGCAACGCACAAAAACATCGATGATCCAGTTGTGGCCGTGAACGCGGGCACAATCTCCGGGATATCCGTTTAACGCGTGTGCCGCGGAAAAATGGGTTTGCACGTATATTTCAAATACACCGGTTTTCATCAGTTTTTGGGACTCTTTTTATGGGTGGACGCAATTAAGGCCGCGGTTTTTTCATTTGCTTCCCTTAGCCCCATGATCAATGCTTTTATCAATAATCTCAACTGGAGTGATAAGGATTCGTAGTCGTGGTTTAACTGTTGTGCATCAAGCACCCCGACCCTAACATCGTTATCCACTGCAATTACGGAAGCGCAACGTGCCGTCAGTGCTCTTCCAAAAAATTCCATTTCGCCGAAAACAGACCCTTTTTCAAGTGTGCTGAGGGTGAGTTGTCCCATGGGTGTCCGCTTGGTTACTTTGACCTTTCCTTGTAAAAGGATGTACACCCAGTCGTCACTGTTCCCTTCCTCGATAATAATATCCCCGGCCCTGTAGGCTTCCTCATGGGTAACATAGACACTTATCAACGTTTTGATATCCATATATTTTGATCTCCATATCATGGCATCAAAAAGAACCCCAATGCTTTTTGGGTGTTTCCCCACATTTCGGTTATCACCATGTGAAGAGAACGTTCTAAGGAACTTGTGGTTTTTCTGACCGCGACTATTTTCGCTTCAAGGTCTAACTGTAAACCGTTTGGTAAAGAACCGCTTATGGCGAAAAAATCCCCCACGGTACCGGGAATCTCCAAATTCTTTCCCAATTTAACAATCATCGCAAGCCCGCTTAAACTGATATCCACGATCCGTCCGTCCAGACTGGATTCCTCAGGTGCATTGAGGGGACGATATTTGCAGTTGAGGTTTACTCTTTTTCTGTAATAACGGCGTCTGTTTTTCGCTGCATTCGACTTTTTCTTTGCTTCCCTTAATCGCAGATTCTGATTTGTCAGCTGAATAATGTGTTTGTCCATTCGAATGGCTCTTGAAAGAATCTGGTCGGAAATGTACTTGATGATAAGTGGCATTTTTTCATATTCATTTGATAACCTGTTCATATGCCAGACTTCAACAACCGTATCTTCAATGGCGCGAACCGATGCCGAACGATTTTCCGTTGATCTGTTCAAAAAAGTCCATTCACCGAATATATCTCCAATCCCAAGCGTAGACATTAATATTTCCAGGCCCTCCGATTCTTTGGTAACCCGGACTTTGCCTTCCAGGATTTTGTATATGGAAACACCATAGTCCCCCTGTTTGATAATGAGGTCTCCTTTCTTGTATGAAAGCTTTACAATGGGAAGTGCTTTTGCAGGGCTATTTGCCATGGGTCTTATCTCTCCGCATTTTCTTATGGGCTTTCTTTCCGCAGTCCGGTCAATCGGGGACATTCCGGCGCAGTTCCTCAAGCCATACAGTGGCTTCCGAATCACTGGGAGCGCGCCAGTCTCCCCGAGGGGAAAGGGATCCCCCCGAACCCACCTTGGGGCCGTTGGGAAGGGCGGATCTTTTAAACTGACTGGTTTTAAAGAAACGGTAAAGAAATATCCCCAGCCATTTCTTGATGGCGGGCATATCGTATTCATGCCGTTGCGCCTTGGGCAGCATTTCAGGCCAAATGCCGCGGTTACGGTCGCTCCAGGCATAATGGCTTAAAAAAGCCACTTTGCTGGGCCTGAAACCAAAGCGGGTAATATAGTAAAGGTTGAAATCCTGAAGTTCATAGGGACCTATGGCGGATTCGGTTTTCTGAGAAGGTTTTGCCGGGTCGCCATGGTCGTCCGGTACCAGCTCCGGAGAGATTTCCGTTTCCGCGATGGCGGTGAGAACGGCACCGGTTTCCTTACTGAACTGGCCGGTTTTTGCCACCCATCGAATCAGATGATGAATAAGGGTCTTGGGCACGGATCCATTGACGTTGTAATGTGACATTTGGTCTCCAACGCCGTAAGTGCTCCATCCCAGGGCCAGCTCACTTAGATCTCCGGTGCCCAGGACAATGGCCTTTCGGAAATTGGCCAGCCTGAAGAGATGGGCGGTACGCTGCCCGGCCTGAACATTTTCGAAAGTCACGTCGTAAACTTTCTCGCCTTCGGCAAAGGGGTGCTCGATGTCCTTGAAAACCTGTCGGCAGGCCGGTCGAATGTCGATTTCCCGGGCTGTGACGCCCAAAGCGTTCATCAACCTGCCCGCATTGCTGCGCGTGGTCTCACTGGTGGCAAAACCGGGCATGGTATACCCTAAAATATGGTTGCGTGGGAGACCCAGACGATCCATGGTCTTAGCGGCGACAATCAAGGTCTGCGTGGAATCAAGCCCTCCCGATACGCCGATGACCACTTTCTTGACACCGGCGGCCGACATCCGTTTCATTAAACCCTGAACCTGAATATTATAAACCTCATAACAGCGGTCATCGCGCGCGGAGGTTTCATCGGGCACAAAGGGAAAGCGGGACACGGGGCGCTCTAACGGTATCATGTTCTCAGGGACATTGAATTCAAAGGGGACCCGGCGCATTGCGGCAAGTCGCTCGCGATGTTCCATCAGGGAATCCTGAAAGCTGGTTGTGCGCATACGGTCCTGCAGCAGTCGTTCCAGATCTATGTCGGCAAAAATGATCTGTTCCTCCGTTTGAAAACGGTCTGTTTCGGCCAGCAGAAACTGGTTTTCACAGATCATGGCATAGCCGTCCCATGCGAGATCCGTAGTGGATTCCCCATAACCGGCAGCGGAATAGAGGTATGCGGAAATGCATTTGGCGGACTGGGATGTGCAAAGCATACGCCGGTAATCGGTTTTGCCTACGGTGATGTTGCTGGCGGACATGTTGGCCAGTACCGTGGCGCCGGCCAGTGCCCCGTAAGTGCTGGGGGAAATGGGGACCCACACGTCTTCACAGATTTCCACATGCAGTGAAAATCCTTCCAGGTTTTCGGCTTCAAAAATCAGGTTGTTGCCGAAAGGAACGGATTGGTCCTGAAACCGGACGGTCGATTCCAGCGCGCAGCGGGCGGATACGAACTGACGTTTTTCGTAATACTCCCGGTAGTTGGGCAGGTATGTTTTCGGCACAATTCCGAGCACTTTCCCCTGGTAGATGACAAGCGCGCAGTTGAACAGCTTTCCCTGAAAACGAAGGGGCGCCCCCACCAACAATACGGGAGACAGGTCCCGGCTTTCGTCGATGAACTCCTTCAGCTTGGTACGAACCGCATCCAGCAGCGCATCCTGGTGAAACAGGTCTTCACTGGTATAGGCGGAAAATCCCAGTTCCGGAAAAAGGACCAATGCGGCGTGATGGCCGGATGCACGCCGGGCGAGACGTAAGGTACATTCCATGTTGTATGCCGGATCAGCCACGCGAAGAGACGGAACGCAGACAGCCGAACGGATAAATCCGTGCGAATAGATGGAATGAAAGGGCAGGGGCATAAAAAAAGCTCCGGTAAAAGTAAGCCTGTTTTAGGTTCTGATCAATTGCAGCAGAATCTTTATATCATGGGGTATTTAAAAAACGCAAGGGCGGGCAACCGGTTATCAATATGAAACAGCTGATTTTTTGGAATCGATCTGATATGATGCGTCCTGAATTTTGTACGCTTGATGAAAGACGAAAGAAGAGGTCCGAAGGATGAAATTGTGGGTGATCGGCATCAGTGCGGTTATATTGTTCTGGGTATGTATGTATGTGTCGGATTTTATCCTGAAAAAAATCAGACGGCCTAAAATCATCGGGTTTTTGTTTGTCTTGCTGGCAGCCTTGATCGCATTTGAGTTCTATCATCAGAACCAGCTGGTGGCGGGCTCTTCGGTTTTTATTGGGTTTACAGGCGCCAGGATATTGATGCAATAGCAAAGACAACATCGGAGTGATAGTTGCCCCGGAAGTTCGAAAGCGTCATTCATTGCAAGGGAGGAAATGAATCAGTGTTGCAAAGCAAACCTCGAAACAACCATCTTAACCCATTTTTTGAACCTGAAAGTGTTGCCGTTATCGGTTCTTTCAAGGAAGGTGTTTTCGGTGGGTACGTGGTGGTCAAATCGCTTCTGGAGGCCGGGTACAAAGGGGAAATTTATCCCGTGAACCCCGGCAGCTACAGAGAGGTTTTGGGCCTCAAGGTCTATCCGTCTCCAAAAGAGATCCCCACAAGCGCTGATGTGGCCTTGCTGATGATCAATGCACGCCATGTTCCGGGCGTGATGGAAGCCTGTGCGGACGCCGGCATCAAATCGATCATTCTGGTAGCGGACGGTTTTGCGGAAAGGGATGCCGAAGGCGCCAGGTTGCAAAATGAAGTGGTTCATCTTGCCAAATCGCTGGGCATTCGCATTATCGGACCCAATACCGCTGGCATTGCCAATGCCATGAACGGTTTTAATCCCTGTCCCTATGACGCAGGTTACTACCGGTTCAAAAAAGGAACGGTTGCCATCTGCTCCCAAACGGGCATGATCAACCCGCAAGCCTACCCTTACCGGGACCTTCGCTACGGCATCGGCAAAATTTGCGATTTCGGCAACAAATGTGACTTGGATGAATGTGATTTTCTGGAATACGTGGAAAATGATTCGGACACTCAGGTGATCAGTGTCCACGTGGAGACCGTGAGGGATGGAAAGCGTTTTCTGGAAGTCTGCAAAAAAGTGGCGTTAAAAAAACCGCTCATGATTTTGAAGTTGGGTGTTACGGAAGCAGGGGCTCGGGCATCGGCCTCTCATACCGGAAGCCTCGCCATTGATGATGAAATTTTTGATGCAGCCTGCCGCCAGACAGGGGCGTTGCGGCTGGATCAATTCAGTGAGCTTTTTGATATGCCGCGCTTTTTCGCCTCACAGCCCCTTCCCCGTGGAAACCGTTTCGGCATGGTCAGCTATACGGGCGCCGTGGGCGTTGCTGCGCTGGATGAAGGTGCCAGGCACGGCCTGGTTCGAGCCAGGCTGTCAAAAGAGTCATCCCGCATGCTGGAGGACATGTTTTCCGGTCTGGGCCATGTTCCGGTAGACATTGGACCCATGATCCCGTCCGTCAAAGATTTTTCCGCTGTATACGCCAAAATACTGACAGCGGTTTTAAATGACGAAAACGTGGATTGCTTGTTTAACGTCATCTGGGCCGATGCCAAGGGGAGAAATACGAAAGCCTACGTGGAAGGGTATGAAGCTTTAGGAGAAAACGGTCATAAACCCGTAGCGACCTGGGTTTACGGTCCAAGCGTCACCATGGTCCGCGATCTGACAAAGCAACTGGAGTCACGTGGTTTTCCGGTTTTCGCCGAGCCCGAACGTTGCATCAAAGCACTGGGACTGGCCTACCGGTATGCCAAAGGACGTAGCGAAAGAATGTAAATTCGAAAATAGGGGAGATAAAACAATGGAAAAACCGATTTCGAATTATTGGCAACTTCGTCTTGGAAATCTGAAAGAGGCACTTGAAGCCAACAATTTTGAAGCCTTCATCGCGCAAAATGCCCGTGAAGCCGGCCGGCTGGTGATGGACAAACTTGTACCCAAAATTGCGCCCAAATCCATTTCCTGGGGAGGGTCCATGACCTTTGTGGCATCGGAGCTCTACGACATGCTCAAGGCCTACAAAAACGCCGATATTCTGGACACCTTTGATAAATCGTTGTCCCCTGAAGAAAGCCTGGAAAGAAGAAGGCAATCGCTTCTGGTGGATCTTTTTGTCACCGGAAGTAATGCGGTAACCCGTTCCGGTGAATTGGTGAATCTGGACATGATCGGAAACCGTGTGGCGGGAATCACCTTTGGTCCCAAAAACGTGGTGGTGATGGTGGGTCGCAACAAAATTGTGGAGGATCTGGATGCCGCCATCGAGCGCATTAAAGACTATGCTGCCCCTGTGAATGTCATGCGGCTGGGCAAAAAAGCGCCGTGCGCCAAAACCGGGGAATGCGAAGAATGTAAAAGCCCGGAGCGCATCTGTAACAGCTGGACCATTACGCAGAAATCCTTTCCCAAAGGGCGCATCAAGGTGGTCCTGATTAATGAAAATCTGGGTTTGTAACGGCTTCATGGACGCATAAACATTGCCGTAATGTCATCATCCTGAAAGGTTCAGAGGGTTTTCTATTTACACCGTGATCGGTTCCGATTATCATGGGTGACAAAATCCAACGGATATTTCCTGGAACCCTTTTTCAAATGTGAAAACGTCATGATGACTGAGGCAGACCTTAAGAAAGCCATAAACAGCGATAATGGAGCCGTTCCGGATTTCATATCAGGAATGGTAGACGATCTGGAATACATTCCAAGGAACGAAAGACTCGGGCGCGCGGGTCGTTTGAAACGCAAGCAAAATAAGAAATGGCTGCTGGCTATTGCACTGGGCGCCATTGTTTTGGTTGTCGTATTGGCCATGGCCTTTGATAAGGAGAACCCGCCACGGGACACCGTGGCGGGTCTGGAAGCCAGCTTCACCCGAATTGAGGGGCGGTTAACGGCACTTGAAGAGAAAATCGCTCACCTTGAAGAGCGCCTGGGTTCCGAAATCCTTGAAAAGAAAACGGCTCTGGCCAGATCCGGATCCAAAAAGCAATATCACACCGTTGTTCCCGGCGACAGCCTTTCCGCCATTGCCACAAAATACGGCCTTACGGTGGATATCCTGTGTAAATTGAATCGGATTTCAGTGGATCAACCCATCAAACCGAACCAGACCTTGCTGGTCTCCCCTGACTGAAAAACCGCTATGATCTCGTCACGACCTCCTGGTAAGAATCCTGCAGCGCTGCCACCAGACAGCTCAGTGTGAAATTAACGGGTGTCGGAACGCCTAAGCGTTGTCCTTCAGCCACAATGGCCCCGTTGATAAACTGAATTTCCGTCGCCCGTTCAGCCATTACATCCTGCAGCATGGAAGCGATGTTGTCGGCAGTCCCCCGACATACTTCCAGAACTCTTTCCATGGGGTCGGAAAATGGCAGTTTGATGCCTTTAAGGTCGGCAACACGAACGGCTTCATCAATGGCTTTTTCCATCACGTGGCGTGTTCCCTCAATGTCCGGCAGGCGGCCGTTTTTGAGCTTCGTAATGGC
>JAJDOH010000322.1 GCA_022340265.1 Deltaproteobacteria bacterium
CCATGGGATTCAAAACCGCCCCGGTCTTTATCATTCTCTATGGCGACCCCAGGGTGAGACCCTTCGCACCGCCCCCCGTTCGGGATAATGATGCTACCTGGTTGTCGGTCCTGACTGCTTCCCTTGCGATTGCATATCAATATATGCACCTGGCTGCAGCGAGCCTCGGACTCGCCACCAAATGGGTGTCCGCTATTAAAACACCACCGATAGAAAAAAAAGTCAAAGCACTCCTAAACATTCCGGGAGATTTTATGACCTACGATATGTTGGCTCTCGGATCTTCCGATTTTCAGCCTTCCATCAAGAAGATGCGGTCGTTGTCCGAAGTGATTCACTACGGGAAATGCAGTCAAACGGATTTCAGAACGGAAGACGAGGTCAGTGCCTATTTCATCGACACCGGATTATAAAATTCCCAGGACGCTAATGAAAGGAGTATGCTATGTTCACAAAGGTCTTTATACCCTATAAGGGTTATTGGAGTTCCCCATTTTGCCGCTGGCAGGGGCAGCTGCAAAATGAAAACGCCGTTGATTGCTGTGCGGGCACCGCCCGAACGTTTTTGAAAACCCGAAACTTAACACCGGATATATTTGACGGGCTTGTTCTGGGAACAACGGTACCCCAGAAAGAAGGGTTTTTCGGACCGCCCCGTTTGGGAACACTCATCGGAAATGCAACTATCAGCGGCCCCCAGATGGCACAGGCCTGTGCCACCTCGGCGGTGTCCATCAATTATGCGGCCAATTCCATCGAGATGGGTACCCACCAAAATGTACTCGTGGCGACGACCGATCGCACCTCAAACGCACCCAATCTTCTGTGGCCCAACCCCGCCGGCCTGGGGGGCAAGCCGGACTTTGAAAGCTGGATAGTGGACGGATTCGAGAAGGACCCGGTGGCCGAAGTTTCCGCCCTGCAAACTGCGGAAAACGTGGCCGAAGAACACGGCGTCACCCGGGAAGAATCGGATGCCATGGCTTTGCGACGATATCAGCAATATACAGACGCCCTTGCCAATGACCGGGAATTCCAGAGGCGCTATATGCTGCCGGTGGAAGTGCGGGTTTCGAAAAAGAAGACAATCCAGGTGGAAACAGATGAAGGCGTCTTTCCCACCACCGAAGAGGGATTGGCCCGCCTGCGGCCGGTCATCCCCGGGGGTGTTTTGACGTTTGGCGCCCAAACCCATCCGGGGGACGGCAATGCGGGTATGATCGTTACTTCGGCTGAAAAGGCGTCCGAGCTTTCCGCCGACAAGGGGATTACGATTCAGCTGCTTGCATACGGTTATGCACGCACCAAAAAAGCCCATATGGCTGCGGCCGTTTCACCTTCGGCTGAGATGGCCCTTAAAGGGGCCAATTTAAAGGTGGCCGACCTTGCGGCCGTCAAGACCCACAATCCTTTCACGGTGAATGACGTGGTCATGGGGAAACTGATGGGCATTGACGATAAGATATTCAACAATTACGGCAGTTCCCTGGTATTCGGTCACCCCCAGGGTCCCACCGGTATGCGGTGCACGATCGAGCTGATCGAGGAACTGGTCATCAAGGGCGGCGGGTATGGCTTGTTTGCCGGTTGTGCGGCAGGCGATTCGGCCGCTGCCGTGGTCCTGAAGGTAAATTAATGTAAGCTTATTCTCCAGATTAGATTGAAGCCCGGCTATCCATGGATGACTTAATTCTGAGACCTTTTTGCCGGTTTTTGGTGTCAGGTTTCAGTGCTCAGGTGTCAGGTTCCCGGTTCTTCCTTCCATACGGTGACAATTGTCTCTCAACAGATTTTTATAGACATATAATTAAAGGAGCCTCTCAATGAAAGAGAAAAAAGAGCTGTATCCGTCATTTCGAAATCCGTTATTGATAAAGCCTATTCGCCCTCTTCCGGATGAGATGGCCGTCATCGGTGCCGGGACCATCGGTCCTGACATCGGCTATTATTTAAAATCGGCTCTGCCGGATAAGAAGCTTTATCTGGTGGATGTTGCCGAGGAGCCGCTTAAACGGGCTGAAGAGCGATTGGGCGGATATGCCCAAAAGGGAGTTGATCTAAAGAAAATGAAAGCAGATCAGGCCCAGGCGGTTCTTGAAAATATTGTTTACACAACCGATTACCAACAAATTAAAAATTGCGGACTGATAATCGAGGCGGCCACCGAGAACCTCCCTTTGAAGCAGAAGATCTTTGAAACCATAGAGGGCATCGTCGACCCGGGAGCCATTGTCACATCCAACACCAGCTCGATTCCGGCTGACCAAATATTCGTCAACATGAAACATCCCGAACGGGCCACGGTCACTCATTTTTTCGCACCGGCCTGGCGCAGTCCGGCGGTGGAAGTCGTCGACTGGGATGGCGCCGACCGGGAGATCATTGATTACATGTACTGGTTTTTTGCAAAAACCGGCAAGGCGCCCGTCATAACGGACAATGCCATCTGTTTCGTGTTTAACCGGATTTTCGAAAACTGGTGCAATGAAGCCGCTTATCTTTTGGACAAGGCGACCGCCGCCCAGATTAATGCCACTGCCGAAGAGTTCGTCTTTGCCGGGCCGTTTTTCGTCATCAACATGTCCAATGGAAATCCGATTGTCTACGAGACCAACACCCGTAAAATGGAAGAGGGCGAACACTATCGGCCGGCGCTGATCTTTCTTTCGGTTTCAAAATGGGAACTTCCGCCACGGGGTACCAAAGTGGATATTCCGGAGAATGTAAAGGCTGAAGTCAGGGACCGTCTGCTGGGGATTGTTTTCTCGCAATGTTATGACATCATTGATCGCGGCATCGGGACCCCTGAAGATCTCAATTTCGGGTGCCAGGTGGGTCTGGGTTTCAGAAAAGGCACCCTTGACATCATGCGGGATCTGGGTAAAGCGGAAGTGGAGCGGATTAACAAAGCCTACATTCAAGCCCGGCCCGGTTTCCCACAGCCCCAATTACCCCTGGCCGACTATCAGGATTTCAAACGCCATATTCTGGTGGATGACAGGGAAGGGGTTAAGATCATCACCATCCGCAGGCCCCAGGCCATGAACGCCCTCAGCGATGAGATTTTAAAGGAAATCGTTTTCGTATTGGAGGAACATGCCGCTGACCCGGCAGTCAAAGGCTTTGTTCTGACCGGATACGGAACCCGGGCTTTTTCGGCAGGAGCAGATATCGGGCGTTTTCCCGAAACCCTTGGAAACAGTGAGGCCGCGGCCCAGTCCGCCCGCAACGGTGCTGTTCTGATCGAATATATCGGTCGCATGGAAAAGCCGATTGTTGCCGCGGTGAACGGTATGGCCCTGGGAGGCGGGCTGGAGCTGGCCATGCGCTGTCACGGCATGGTTGCCACCAGCAATGCCTGGTTTCAATTTCCGGAAATCACCCTCGGCATCCTGCCCGGAATCGG
>JAJDOH010000328.1 GCA_022340265.1 Deltaproteobacteria bacterium
GTTCGCAAATTCTGTTTTTCACATTTTCCTTTTTGGCGATATCAGCCATCAGGTTTATCGCATCATGTCTAGTTGATTGGATTACCATTCCGGATTCAGCTTGGTATTGCAGTTCGGCCAACAGTCTTATCGAGAATTTGCGGTTCACGATAGGCGGGCAGATCAATGCTTTCAGTTTGCCGCTCTATTCAATATTCATTTCACCGGCATATTTCCTAAGGGAAATGGAAAGTACTTTTACACTGATAAAACTCCTCAATTGTCTAGCTATGTCTTCAACGCTATTTCCCGTATTTTTACTTGCCAGAACCTATTTGCCATTTGTGTGGGCTTTTTCCGTGGGAGTGCTTTCCGTAACGATCGGTCCAATGTTTTATACATTTACCGTAATGGCTGAAAGTCTCCATTATCCTCTCTGTATTTGGATTATTTACTTTACTTATAAGTCGATTATAGAAAGAAAAAGATGGACAGATCTATTGCTTGGATTTTTTCTGGGGTTAGCTATATTGGACAAAATGTCGGCCTTGGTGTTTTTTCTCTGCTATAATATCCTGATGTTTATACCGACTAATAAATCAAGAAATATTAGTTTTTTTAGAATTATATTAAGAAACTATTTTAAGCATATGGTCGTTTTTGTGATATTTTTATTAACAATATCTCCTTATCTAATTTTTAGGTTCGCATCCATCGAAAATGACAATACATTGCCATATCATTCAGTTTGGATTAGATTTGCACATAACTTATTCGACTTTGACTTTATAAAATATATAAAGTGGTTTATTATTTATATTGGCCAGCTCAATTTATCAACGGGTCTTTTCATCCTGCCGATTGCAATATTTATGATTGTTTCCCTGGTAAAAAGCGATAAATTAAACGAAAGACTCTTCGGCATCTTTTCAACAATTCTTTTGCTTCTCGTAATAGCATTAGCAACTCTTCAAAGCGGATACAATTTAGAACGACTGACGGAAAGACATTTTTTTGTCTTAAGCCCTGTGATCTTCATACTGGCTTTTTCGTGGTTTCTGAAGGATAAGGGCGATCTGAATAGACTTGAGAGATGCTTAATAAGCGTCTGTATTATATTCTCAACCTATCTTGCTTTGTTCTCCAAATCGACCACGTGTTGGCCTGCTATTGATTCGGCTTTCATTGATTCTCTTTTGGTTTTGACAAGAGAAGGTATCGATGGGCGGATCTTGAAATTTGCTGTACTAATTTTTAGTAGCTTATTGATCGTTTTATTCGGTAATTTCTTAGCCGCAAGAAAATCTGCTGTTGCTGCGATCATTATTGTTTTTATTTTCATGGTCCATATTTCTTTCCCCACTTACTGCGAAGCCATTAAGGGTACTAGACGACTTAAGTGCCACAGAATGCCTTTGTTGCAATGGATAAATAAGTCTGTTTCTTCACCGGGGAATTTGGCTATTATCGGTTTACCCCGATCGATTGCGCTGGACCATATTATTTGGAACAAAGACGTTTCGCATAACATCTTTTATCAGGCGAGGGATCAGCTTACCAATCCTTCTGGTTTCCGGTTTGAAGATTACTTTCGCCTGAAGAAGAAATTGGGAACCAACAATCTCACGTACATCGTTTGCCCGTTTTTGTCCTTCTGCGGCATGGAACCGAATTCAAAAATGGGGGAAATTAAGTTATATAAGACACAGAACCCCGTGTTTTTAGAGATCTGCGGCTTCCAATTGGATTTTGGGGAAACCCATGCCCGTGAATTTCTCAAGAAAGGTTGGTCCGTAAACGAAGGGCCTTACCCTGACAGCGGGTTTCCCACATTCGTTTGGGCAACGGGGACGGAGGCAGAAATTGAATTTTACATTGAAAGGGTGCCTAAAAAGTCCGCCTTGAAATTCAGGGCAAAGCCAGCATTTTCGCCACAATCGGTGGGTATCAGCCTAAATGGGAAGCATACCGTCGAAGTTGCTACAAAAGGAGGCTGGCAAGAGTATTGTTTGGAGATTAATCCCAGTCAATTACGGCCTGGAAAAAACGCCATTATTTTTAGATTTAAGAACACTGTATCGCCAGCTGAAACGGGTGGAAACGACAAGCGCAACTTGGCAATGGCTTTTGACTGGCTCAGTTTTGAAGATTTCACTGAAACGCATTTGATCCATTGCGGAAATAGGTCACCGTAGAACTATTGTTCTCAAATATAAGATCCTCCAAATTTGCATCGAGACAGGTCAAATGAATCTTTGCGGGTTTGAATAAACTGATAGCGCTGGAGAAAGCAAAAAATATGACATCCATACGTTGGTTGGGCATAGTGGTCGGTATTTTGGGTTTCTTTTATGTTTTTAACCGCTTTCGTTATGGCCGCATGCGTCGGATAGATTTTTTCTGGTTCATGATGATATCTCTAGGGCTCATCGGCGTCTCGGCCTATCCCCAATCAGTCGGGTTGCTACGCGATATGCTGTTTTTGGAGGAAGCGCAATTCAGCCGATTGATTGCGATTATTATTTTATCCAGTATTATGCTCTGGATCTTTTTCTTTTATTCACAGCTTAGGCTGACAAAGTACGCTGATCAGTTTGATCAGTTGATTCGTAAATTAGGATTGTCAGAATTTGCACGATTTTATCCCGAAATATTCTCCTTGCCGCCCATACTGGTGGTAATTCCCGCTTATAATGAGGCTGATAACCTTGAGATAGTTCTGAAGGCCATGCCCGGGGAAGTTCTCGGAAGGGAACTGAAGACGTTGGTTATAGACGATGGAAGCCAGGACAATACATTGGAAATCGCGCGGAGTGAGGGTGTACTGGCTGTCAAGAATCCCATCAACAGAGGAGGAGGCGCCGCCCTGCGCATGGGTTTTGACATTGCGAGCCAGTATGGTGTCGACATCGTGGTGACCATGGACGCTGATGGTCAACACCTTCCTTCCGAAATCCCGGACCTCGTTGCACCGGTTTTAAATGACGAGGTTGATTTCGTTATCGGGTCACGGATACTTGGCAATCGCGAAAAAGACAGTCTTATCCGATACATGGGCATTCATGTGTTTAACACATTAATTCGTCTTCTGACCCATGTAAAGATTACTGATTGCTCCAATGGTTTCCGGGCGTTTCGAACGAGTGAACTGGCACGGGTTCTTCTACGTCAGGACCAATTCCATACTTCTGAATTGATCATTGACGCAGCTAAAAAGCGAATTCGCATCGGCGAAGTTCCGGTAACGGTAAAGCGTCGCCATAGTGGAGAGAGTAAAAAGGGCAAAAACTGGCGATATGGGTTCTCTTTTTTCCGAACTGTATTCAAGACATGGTGGCGATAAAGGAGTTGATATTTCTCCCGCAATAAAAAAATGGGCGTTGCGTCTCATTGGCCCTGTTATCCTCTTGATTCTTCTGTTTCAATTTGATATCAGCAAGATCCTGGAAGTGCTTCGTCAGGCATCAATTATACCAATCGTACTTGCTTACTTGATGTTTATTCCATCCCTGTTTTTTCGAACCGTCAGATGGCGGCTTTTAATGGCGCCTCAAGGGATTCATCTGGGTTTTTCCGAGTCCCTAAACATCTATTCCCTCTCAATTTTTCTTGGTGTTGTGACGCCTGGGAGGTTCGGAGAATTTATTAAGGCACTTTATTTGAAGCAAAAAGGAAATACGCTGGGAGCGTCATTCTTTAGTGTCGTTCTGGACCGCGTTTATGACATCCTGTTTTTGCTCATTTTCGGATGCGGTGCACTTTCATGGTTTGCTATGTTTGGGGAGGAGACTGCGACCGTCATAACATGGACTTTTTTCGCCATAGCTCTTGGCGCATTCATGCTATGGGTCATGACAAGGGATACGGGGAAAGAGGTTATGGTAAGGGCACTAAAAGCGGTGTGTCCAAAGGCGCTAAAAGACCGTATCGCTTCAGGCTATCTGGATTTTTCGGCGGGCTTTGGTAAAATGAAACCTGCCACACTCCTATGGGCGTTTTTTTTCACTATTTTGGCATGGGGTTCAAATTATGGGGCGGTTTATCTGTTCGGTATTGCCTTGGGATTTCATATTACTTTCTTTGCGATTGCAGGGATTGCCGCCGTCTGCGCGCTTGTAACATTGATCCCCATTTCGGTCATGGGACTGGGAACCCGTGACGCGGCGGTAATTTTAATGCTTGGGAAATATGGCGTTTCCGAATCCGATGCCATGGCCTTTTCGACCTTGATTTTATCGATGCTTCTGTTTAATGCCGGGCTATGTGCTTACTCACTGTTGACGCCGGTTGGGAAGTTTGAAAGAAGTCTAAATGGACTTCAAGCCTCTAAAAAGCCATCAGATGACTATTAGTTAGGATTTTCATGAAGGGATTCATTTCAGGTATTTTCATTTTTTGTGCGCTTGGTGTTTCAGCACAGGGTGCGGTGAAAATGGTGACCGCTCCTGAAGGCGCATCACCGGATGTCATGAACCGTCTGCTCAATAGCCCGAAAATCAAAAGAGCGGATACGGTTTTGAAGGATTTCCTGGAAGAGGACGCGGCAACGACCCGGGTAATTGTAAATTTGCGGGAAACGGAAACCATTAACACGCAAAAGAGTTTGGAAAAACCCCATATGCGGGAATATGCTGCCAACCGTATTCATGATTTTGTGAATCGGGTCCTTCAGGGCTTCGGATCGGCGCAGGTTCAAAAAGCACGGTCCTTCAAATACATTGCCGGGTTTTCCGCCCGGGTCACCCCTGAAGGCCTGGCGTCTCTGGCTGAGGATCCCGATGTGCTTTCCATTGAGAGAGATGCGCTCCTTTATCCGAATCTGGCACAAGGGATTCCCTTGATGAATGCATCAGCGGCAAGGTTGACCTATAGCGGTGAAGGATTGTCGGTGGCCATTTGCGACACCGGTATTGATTACAACCATGTGGCCTTGGGAAACGGCGGTTTTCCCAACAGCAAGGTCATCGGCGGCTACGATACAGGGGATGACGACAATGATCCCATGGATCGTGAGGGACATGGGACCGCCTGCGCCGGGATTTCCGCGGGGAACCTTGGTTCTGATGGGGACTATATTGGGGGTGTTGCCTGGGGAGCGAAACTTTATGCACTTAAAATCTCCCAGGGCAGCGGCGGCAGCGCTTCTGCTTCTGACATGATTGAAGCCTGGGAATGGTGTATTACCCATCAATATGATGACCCCAACCATCCGATCCTGATTATCAATACCAGTTTTGGCGGCGGCAGATATACAGGAACCTGTGACTCCGAGTCCCTCGCCATGACAACGGCGGCGGCCAATGCCAAAGCCGCCGGAATGACCCTGTTTGTTGCTTCCGGAAATGGTGGCTACTGCGACGCTATTGACTGGCCGGCCTGCATTTCCCATGTGGTTTCGGTGGGTGCGGTCTATGATGCTCATTTCACGGCCGAAAGCATCGGATGGTGCGTGCAGGCAGAATCCTGTGCCGAAAAACACCCTACTTCGGATTGTTCTTCGGGATTCTACTCACCGGAGGTACCCTATGGGGATCAAGTGGCCGTTTACTCCAACACCGCATCTTTCCTGTCCGTGCTGGCGCCTTCCAACTGGGCAACCACCACCCAAAAGGGCGGAGGATACTGGACGGCAGAATACGGTTTCGGGGGTACTTCAGCAGCGTCGCCCTATGCCGCCGGGGCGGCCGCGTGCCTTCAGAGTGCCGCCAAAGCCATTACCGGCACTTTTCTGACACCGGATCAGTTGCAATGGACATTGATGAATACAGGTGACAGCATCACCGATACGAAGGCGGCCATCACCAAACCGAGAATTAATCTGGAAAACGCCATTGCTGAGCTGGGTGGAGGAAATGCAGTCTACGTTGAACCTTCCGGGACATGCGGTGGCAACAGCCCTTGCTATGAAAATATTCAGGAGGCCATCAATGCCGCCGCTTCGGGCGACATCATAAAAATTTCTCAGGATGCAACGGCCCAGGCGCTTAGTTTGAATACTGCGAAAAACGTTACGCTCCAGGGAGGGTGGAATCCTTCGTTTACGGTTCAAACATCACAAACGACCATTACTTCCCTGAATATTCAAAAAGGATCTGTGAATGTTGATTCGCTGGTTTTGCAATAAAATATCAACCATGAAAGCCTATAAAAAGGGGGAGCGTTAAGCTTTGACAATGAATAAGGATTCGAAGATCTATGTGGCCGGGCATGGCGGTCTTGTAGGAGCAGCCATCGTGCGACGTCTTAAAGCGGAGGGGTATGACAACCTTATTCTCAGAACCCATGACGAGCTGGATCTCACCCGCCAGGTTTCAGTTGAGGCGTTTTTTGAAAAGCAGCGGCCCGATTTTGTGTTCCTGGCGGCTGCGAAGGTAGGAGGGATTTTGGCAAATTCTTCATATCCTGCTGAGTTTATTTATCAAAATATGCTGATTGAAGCCAATATGATTCATGCAAGCCATTGCTACGGGGTCAAGAAACTCCTCTTTTTGGGCAGTTCCTGCATTTATCCCAAACATTGCCCGCAGCCCATGAAAGAGGAACATTTGCTCTCCGGTTATCTGGAGCCGTCCAACGAACCCTATGCCGTGGCCAAAATCGCCGGCATAAAGCTATGCCAGGCCTATAACCGCCAATACGGCACCTGTTTCATCAGTTTAATGCCGACCAACCTCTATGGACCCGGGGATAACTTTGATTTGAAAACCTCCCATGTTCTGCCGGCGCTGATCCGTAAGTTTCATGAGGCCAAAAACGGTGATTGTTCATTTGTAGAAATCTGGGGAACCGGCACGCCCAGGCGGGAGTTCTTGCATGTGGATGATCTCGCCGACGCCTGCCTTTTCCTGATGAATTCTTACGATGCCTCAGAAATCATCAACGTTGGTATCGGTAAGGATTTATCCATCCTGGAATTGGCTCAGGTGATTGCTCGAGTGGTCCGATTCAAAGGGGATCTGCGCTTTGATTCGAATAAACCTGATGGAACCCCCGTCAAACTGCTGGATGTTTCCAGACTCAACGCATTGGGGTGGCAGCCGAAAATATCCCTTGTAGAAGGGATAAAAGGAGTTTACCAGGCCTATGCATCATCCCAATATGGGCAATCCTGAGTTTCCAAATAATGTTATGTCGATAATGGCTAGAGTTTTATGGCCTTCGGTGCTTATTTGCGCAGGCGCTTGCCTGAATGCACAACTCTCACGGTCCTGTTGGTCACATGCCTGATTTCGCAATCGTTATACCCAATTACAACCAAAGCCATTTTCTTCCCTGGGCTTTGGAGAGTCTTAGGCACCAGTCTGTGCCGTTCAAAATAGCGCTCATGGATGGAGGATCATCGGATAACTTTCAGGTGGTTGCCGATGCCTATTCGGATATGATTGCGCACTTGGAATCGGGGCCGGACGGTGGACAGTCGGCAGCCATTAAAAAGGGGAAAGCGAGCATTCCCGGTGACATTGTTTCATGGTTGAATGCTGACGATTACTATTTTCCGGGTGCATTGGACAAGGTATCTTCTTTTTTTGAAAGAAATCCCACCATAGATGTTGTCTACGGGGATGCTGTCCATGTGACAGCAGAGGGCTTCTTTTTGTCGTATTTTCCACCAGTTCAATCATTTGACCCAAAAGATCTGGCGCGGTCCTGTTTTATTTGCCAGCCGGCATGTTTTGTTCGTCGAAAAGTTTATGAACGAATTGGCGGTATCGATGCGGCTTTGAAATATACCATGGATTGGGATTTGTGGCATCGTTTGTCTCTGGCCGGCGCAAAATTTCACTATCTTCATGAATTGCTGGCAGCCGTGCGATATTATCCTGGAACCAAGACCATGAGTGGGAATCGGCGACGGTATGGAGAAATCTGGCGGATCGAAAGAAAATATGGCCATCGGCTCCTCCCGTCTTCATGGCTTGGGTTTTATCGCTATGATCTGTCGTTCAAGGAAAAAAGAGATCCTTTCCAGAAATTCTTTCTTTACATGCTGGACAAATTAAGAAACGCCAAGAAACGGCTGCAAGGATTTCAGCGAGCGAGAGGTGAGTTGAAACAAACCCTTTATGGTTTTCATCGCTGGGAACCGGTTGTGGAAAATAACTGCACGGTCCATCTCCCCTGGTATGGCAAACGGCAATGGCAACGGGTTTATTTGAAGGTGAAGCCTATTGATGACGAATACATCGTCACAATAAACGATTCACCCTGTCGCCACGCCGTTGATAAAGGGGGTCGACTTATGATAGATGTTCCCATGATGACCGATCCCTACCGGAAAATAACGATTTCAAGGTCCGGGGGTGGGGATTGGCGGCTGCTTGCGTTTTCCTGTAAATTGACAGGTTCTGATGGGGCTTGATTTCTTATGAACCCAGCGTTTTGAAAATGGAATTGGCAACCGTTATCATTGTGAGCTGGAATGGTCGGCATCTTCTGCCGGACTGTTTGAATAGCCTTCAAGCGCAAGAATTCAAGAAATTTGAAACGATAGTGGTGGACAATGGATCCTCGGATGGATCTGTAGAATGGGTTCACAGGCACCACCCGGAAGTCAGGGTTGTTCCGCTTTCCAGCAATCAGGGCTTTTGTGCGGCCAACAACATAGGGTACCGTTTGATCAACACCAAATATGTGGCGTTGTTAAACAACGATGCAGTTGCCCATCCCCTCTGGCTTGAAAGTCTGGTGGATGCGCTGGAGAAGAATAACCAGGCGGGTTTTGCCGCCTCCAAAATTCTTCACTATGAAAAGCCTGACACCATTGATCGTGCCGGCGACAGCTATACCCGTGCGGGTGTGGGACTCTTGCGCGGAAGAGGGATGTCCTTTCATACCTACGAAAAACCGGAATGGATTTTCGGTGCTTGTGCCGCCGCAGCGCTTTATCGCAAAGGTATGATCGATGAAATCGGCTTTTTTGATGAAGATTTTTTTCTGCTTCATGAAGATGTGGATCTTAGTTTTCGAGCCCAATTAAAGGGATACAGATGTTTGTATGTGCCGGCGGCAGAAGTTTATCATAAGACAAGCAGTAGTATTGTTCGGGATTCAAATATTTCAATCTACTACGGGCATCGAAATATGGAGTGGGTTTACCTTCAAAATATGCCAGGGCGTTTGCTTGGCAGAACGATCGTTTTACATTTGGCCCACATGGTGGGTTCTTTTATTTATTTTTCCTGCCGTGGACAAATACGAAATATTTTGAGAGCAAAATGGGATGCGTTTCGACACATAAAGGCGGTTTTACAAAAACGTCGCCGGATTCAAAAGGGTAAACGGGTCGAAGATGTTTACATTTGGAATCTTTTGGAAAGTGAACATTTTCTTACCAGGTACATGACCCATGTTCAAAGAAATCAAACACGTAATAGAAAAGAAAGCCTATGAAATCCCTGGATGTCGTCATCGTTAACTATAATAGTACCCCCCAGTTGCTTCAATGTATCGGGTCTTTGTTGGGCGCCCGAGAGGGAGTATCTCTCAATATTTACGTTCAAGACAATGCTTCCCAAAAAGGGGATTTGAGTGTTGTACCAAAGGACTTTCCGGAAGTAGATTTGACCCGGAACAACCGCAACCTGGGCTTTGCAAAGGCTGTGAACCGTGCAATAAAAGATGGAAATGCACCCTATGTTTTGATTCTCAACCCTGACACACTGGTTTTGCCGGGCTTGCTCAGCGCTACCTTGGGATATATGGAATATCATCCGGAGGTGGGCGTTCTGGGTCCCAGGATACTGGACAGTGATGGTGTTGTTCAGGGATCCGCCAGGTCTTTTCCGAACCTGTTGACGGCGCTTTTTGGACGAAAATCCATTTTATCAAAGATAATGCCCCAAAATCCCATTACACGGGAAAATATCCTGACGGTTCAAAGCGATGGCATGAATCCCATGGAAGTTGACTGGGTCTCCGGTGCCTGCATGCTGGTGAGGCGTGATGCCATAAATAATGTGGGGCCTCTGGATGAGCGATTTTTTATGTACTGGGAGGATGCCGACTGGTGCCGGCGGATGTGGCGGAAGGGATGGAAAGTGATATATTTTCCGGAAGCTGCCATGATTCACCATGTGGGTGTCAGTAGTGAGAGCAACATTTCCCGATCCGTTTTTGAGTTTCATCGAAGTATTTATCGGCTTTTTGACAAGCATGCTGAAGGATGGAATATATATTTAAAACCCCTTGTTTTCTGGGGACTGCTCTATCGCTTCTTCTTCGTTTTTTCCTCCCAGTTGGCTCGAAAGAAGCTCATTAAAACAGAACCCTTTCCGGTCAGAAAAAAGGAACCGATAAAATTAACGCCTGAGGATTTCAGAATCAGGATCTTACGGTTCATCGCGCGGCTGAATGTTGGAGGGCCTTCCATTCATGTATATTTATTGACCACCGGGCTTGATTCGAAGCGGTTTCACTCCTCCCTGGTTACGGGAAGGATTTCGCCCCAGGAGGGAGATATGGGCTATCTTTTTCAATCTGCAGTAGAGCAACCGCTCATTATTGAAGCGCTGCAACGGGATATAAGTCCCCTAATGGATACCAAGGCATTCCTGCATATTTTGAGGCTGTTGCGCCACGAAAGACCCCATATTGTTCATACTCACACGGCCAAAGCAGGAACCACCGCAAGGCTGGCCGCCATTATTTATAATTATCTTTTTAAAGGGAACGCTCACACCGTCCATACCTTTCACGGCCACGTGTTTTCTGGTTATTTCTCCAAAACCAAATCGTTGATGATCATCTGGGTAGAACGGTTATTAGCCCAAAAAACAGATGTGATTGTTGCCATCAGCCAAACCCAGAAAAGGGACCTTGCCCATAAATTCCATATTGCTCCTGCTGACAAAATAAAAGTCATTCCGCTTGGTTTTGATCTGACACCCTTTCTGAACGGCCATCAAAAGCGTGGTATTTTCAGAAAGTCAATGGGGGTAGAAGACAGAACCCTTCTGGTTGGGATTGTCGGCCGGTTGGTCCCCATTAAAAACCATATGCTTTTTCTGGATATGGCTGAAATTTTCTTGAATGAAAATCCGGATCTGAATGTCAAGTTCGTTGTGATCGGAGATGGTGAACTGAGAAAAATGCTTGTGGATCATGCTGAAAAGAAGGGGCTCGGAAATCATGTGGAATTCTGTGGCTGGCGACGAGATTTACCTCATGTATACGCTGATTTGCAAGTACTGGCCCTCACTTCCAAAAACGAGGGAACACCTGTATCAATCATTGAAGCCATGGCCAGCGGCACACCGGTTATTTCAACGGATGCGGGTGGCGTGCGCGATCTTCTGGGCCCCCCCGAGAAGAATTTGCCTGAAATGGAGGGATTCACGGTCTGTAAGAGGGGTATTCTCTGCCACAATGATGATGCCATCGGCTTTGCACGAGGTCTTGGCTATTTGATCTCGATGGACATAAACCAACGTGACCAAATGGTTGATGAAGCCAGAGATTTCGTTTTGCGGACCTTTTCCAATGAACGACTGCTCCATGACATGGAAAAACTTTATTTGGAAATTGCAAAAACGCCTCCTGTAAAAACGCTTTGATCTTCGTAAAGCGCGTTTTATCAATCCCACAACGCATGGATTTAAGAATCAGACCGTGGTTGCATCGTATTCTGAGCGCAAAAGCCGAGGCGCTTTGGGTATTGTCAGGACAAACCGGCAATGCACTGGGCATTCTGCTGGGCATGAAAATTCTGACACAATTCCTGAATCCGTATGAGTTCGGACGTCTATCCGTTGCAAACACAGTCGTATTATTAATTTCCGTCAGCGTATTTGGTCCATTAGGCCACGGTTTTATGCGGTTCTGGTCCATTTCCCATGACAGGGGCCGAATGAAAGATTTCTTTTTCATAACCGATCGTTACGCCGGCTGGTTACTTCTAATGGTTTTGCTGGGCAGTCTGGCTTTTGCCTTTCTATGTTCTGTCACCACCTGGCATGGGTATCAGAGTTTGATGGCGGTTGCTTTAATGGTTGGGGCTTCGAGGGGCTATTTCGGACTCAAGCTTGCGGTTTTGCTGGGTGCGAGAAAAAGAAAAATCGTAGCACTGATGAACAGCGGCGCAGCGATTCTGAAACCCCTCATGGCCGCACTGTTGGTTATCCTCCTTACCCCAAGCGCGGACTGCGCCATTTGGGGTTATCTGATAGCCACATGGGTTATTTTGTTGGTTGTTGAACATTATTATAGGAACTTCATCAAAGAAGATTTAAAGCATTCATTAAATGGTTCGGACAATACCCTTGATGCCCGCAAAATGGGAAAAGAAATCCTTGCCTTTTCGTGGCCCTTTTGCGCCTGGGGGATATTCGTGTGGATTCATCAATCCTGCGATCGATGGTCTCTTCTCGCTTTCCACAGTGCCGATGTAGTGGGTGCTTTTTCAGTGGTGGCGCTTCTGGCGGCATATCCATTGATGTTTGCATCGGGATTCATGCTGAATCTTTTTATGCCGGTGGCCTATGCACGCGCGGGAGACCTCAGTTCCCCTGTCGCCCTTAAATCCGCCTACAAACTGATTCTCATGATGAGTGCCCTCTATGGATTGGGATCCTTGGTCCTTATTATTTTGTTTGCCTTATTTCATGAAACCGTCGTGTTATTAATGAGCCGTTCGGAATATGTCAGATTTTCCTATCTGCTACCGACACTGACCCTCTCCTGGGCCTTTTTCTATTTGGGCGAATCTCTGGCGGCATTCGGTTTTGTTGCCAAAAAACCGAAAATATATATCCTCCCAAAAGTGATATCCGCCATAATGGCTGCCCTGGGATCCTTCTACTTTTCTTTTGAAATGGGCGCTCGAGGTGTCGTGTGGGCGCTGGGCATTTCAGGAATTTTTTATGCTACGTGGTGCGCGATCATTGCCTATGGGTTATTTGTGAAAATGTCGACACATTCACCCAATTCCGACCCATTGGAACAGGCGCAGTAGAAAACATACCTGCAAAAAAGGAACCGTGGCGTGTCTGCTAAAAACAACATTTTAAAAAATCAAAATGGATTTCATCCCCATGAAATTGTCTGGTCCGATGAAAGAATCGATCGCCTTTGGGGTTATTATTCCGGTAGTGAACTCTTTCAGGAAGAATACTTCAGCTACCAGGCCGGAAGAACTGTGCTGAAACAGATCGAAAAATACGTGAACTTTCGGAAATTATCCACCATACTGGATTATGGGTGCGGTCCCGGTTTTTTGATTGAAGCTCTGTTGGAACGTCTGCATGGGGGGCAAGAGTGCTATGGACTTGATTTTTCAGAGAAATCTGTAGCACTGGTGGAAAAAAAATTTGCCCATCACCCATTGTATGGGGGAACATTTTGGGCCGAAAGCCTTCCATCCGTCTACCAAGACGAGCGCATGGACATGGTGATTTCTCTTGAAGTTATCGAACATCTCGATAATGACCAGCTATTCTCTATGGTCAAAGAAATATATCGGATACTGAAACCTTGCGGTTACCTTGTCATAACAACCCCCAACCGGGAAAATCTTATGAAGAACAAGGCCATCTGCCCTGAGTGCGGGGCTATTTTCCACCGGTGGCAGCACATCAGAACATGGACCGCTTCCACGCTGGAGCAGTTCATGGCTGAATGTGGTTTTAAAAAGATACATATTATGGAAAGCAATTTTGCAACAAAGCACCAAAGGCTCGCAAAGTATTTCCTCAAGGTATTTCCCCATAAAAAAGACAGACTGTTCTTCATCGGAGCTAAATAAAAGTGCCAAGGGGAATTTTGTGATCAAGGTAATGCATGTCATAACCGATCTGGATATAGGTGGGGCGGAAGTCATGCTTGCAAAACTGATCGGCGCTACAGATCTCAGCCGATTCAATCCTTCGATCTTATCCCTAAAAAGAAAAGGCGCTGTTGCCGGCGAGATTGAAAGATTGGGTGTCCCGATTTTTGAACTCAATCTAAATCACCCTTTTTCAAGTCCTCGATCGATTTTGAAATTCAGAGAGGTGTCATCTCGACAAACTCCGGAACTTATTCAAGGATGGATGTACCATGGCAACCTGGCAGCCAGTGTCCTGCATTTCCTGAATCCCGACGGAACACCGGTTGTCTGGAATATTCGACATTCACTGAACCGTCTGCATCAAGAGAAAAGCTTCATGCGTTTGCTTATTCGTGCGGGTGCCCTTTTTTCCAAAAGCCCGGCGGCGATTATTTATAACGCTCATATCAGCCTGAAACAACATGCGGCTGTGGGCTATTTTCCTGAAAAAGCCCATGTTATTCCAAACGGCTTTGATTTGGAACGCTTTCGACCGGACCCCGAGACCAGGCGAAAACTGCGATCACAGCTCGGTGTTCCGGAAGATGGCATTCTGATAGGGTTAATTGCCCGTTACAATCCTATGAAAGATCATGTCAATTTCCTGCAGGCGGCATCATTGATGGCCAAAAAAAGAGCAAATGTTCGATTTCTGCTCGTTGGAAGGGACGTTGATAACCCTTCATCCAGCCTATTTGGGATTATTGACGCCTTGGGTTTAACGGACAAGGTAATATGTCTGGGAGAACGTTCAGATGTTGCTCCCTTCTATGCAGCCCTCGATATGGCATCGCTTTCTTCAGCTTATGGTGAGGGGTTTCCCAACGTCATCGGGGAGGCAATGGCATGCCGCGTCCCCTGTGTGGCGACAGATGTGGGGGATTGTCGGCAACTTGTTGGCGACACCGGAATTATCGTTCCTCCAAAGGATCCGAAGGCCTTAAAAAGGGGATGGGAGCAACTGATTGATATGGGATCGGCTGCAAGAGATAGCCTTGGCTTGGCGGCCAGAAAACGCATACGTGAAAAATTTGCCATCTCAAAAATCGCTGGGCAATATGAAACGCTATACGAAAGCGTAGTCGAATCACGAAACCCGAAAATTCTTTGAAAATCGTCTTATATTGCTATGGAAATTAACGCGTTTGAGTCAAATTTTCTAAAACAGTTTATGAAAATGTTTTTGTCGAGGATTCCATAATTATGTGCGGCATTGTTGGCTTTCAGTCAAACCGGAATTTTGACCGTTTGAAGAACTCGCTTCCGGAAGCGACGTCCAAGCTGATCCACAGGGGCCCGAATGATTCGGGCTTTTTTTTTGATGAAAAGTTTGGTTTGGGATTGGGACACCGACGATTATCCGTCATCGACTTATCTCAGGCCGGACATCAACCCATGGCGGCAGACGACGGGCGAATGCAGGTTGTTTATAACGGTGAAGTGTACAACTTCAAGAAAATCAGAAAGACACTGAATGAACTGGGGCATGTTTTCAATTCCGATACCGACACGGAGGTCGTACTTAAAGCTTACGTTCAGTGGGGCACTGATTGTCTAAAACGGTTCAGAGGGATGTTTTCGCTGGCCATTTGGGATGAAGAAAAGCAATGCCTTTTTCTGGCCAGGGATCGGCTGGGGATCAAGCCGCTTTTCTACCATTATACTTCTGAATCTCTGTACTTTGCATCGGAGTTAAAAGCATTGATGGCGCTTTCAGCTTTTCCCAGAGAGTTGGATTATGGTGCGCTTTCTCTCTTTCTCCATTACCAGTATATTCCGGCCCCAAGATCTGTTTTCAAAAATACTTTTAAACTGTTGCCGGGCCATTTTGCCATCTATTGTAAAGGCCGTCTCAAAACACAATCCTACTGGACGCTCCCCGATCTCCGGAGGCATTCGCCAATAGTACCAAATCGGGAAGAAGATGCTTTGGAAACGTTGGACGACCTTTTAACGAAGGCCGTATCCGATCGAATGATCAGCGATGTGCCCTTGGGAGGGCTCTTAAGCGGTGGAATTGATTCTTCCATGGTGGCTGCCCTGATGCAAAAGGTGAGTTCTCGTTCTGTAAAAACCTTTAGCATCGGATTTAATGAATCGGGTTATGATGAAGCACCCTGGGCCGCCAAAGTGGCCGAGCATCTGAAAACCGACCACACCTCTTTTTATGTGACCCCGAAAGACGCACTTTCCGTAATTCCACAACTGCCTGAGATATATGATGAACCTTTTGCTGATGCGTCGGCCATACCCACTTTTCTGGTATCCAGGCTCGCACGCGGCAACGTAACTGTTGCCCTTTCCGGCGATGGAGGGGATGAGCAATTTGCCGGCTATGTGCGATATTGGAGTACGCAATCAATGGCAGGGGCTTTGGACACCCTGCCGCAATGGTTCAGAAAATTTTTTGGCTCAGCAATGGGGAAAATACCCGCCCCATGGGTTCAAAACATCTATGCCCCCTGGCGAAAACGCCTTCCCCAACGTTTCAGGGTGGCCAATTTTTCTGAACGGTGGCGCCAACTGGTGGATATGGTGGACAGTGGTGACACGGCATCTCTGTATCGCATGACGGTTCAGGTCTGGCCCAAAGAGATGTTACCGAATCTTTGTTCAGCGGGGCTGGAAGAGAGTCGCTTTGAGGAGACCTTTCGAAATACGGAAGGTTGGCCAATTCTTTCGCGGCTCATGCGAGTAGACCAGATGACCTATCTGCCGGATGCCATGTTGACCAAGGTGGACCGAGCCAGTATGGCCGTAAGCCTGGAGGTTCGCGTTCCTTTTCTGGATCACCGAGTCGTTGAATTTACCGCCCATTTGCCTGATCACTTGAAATATAGAGGGGGCGAAGGAAAATATTTGCTTAAAAGACTCCTTTCCCGCTATGTGCCAGAACGGCTTTTTGATCGCCCTAAGAAAGGTTTTAGCGTACCCCTTGAAAGATGGTTGCGGGTTGACCTTAAGGAAATGGTTTCGGATTACCTGTCGGAAAGCCGTTTGAAAAGCGAAGGGCTTTTTGATTGCGACCTTGTTAATACTCACTTAAAAGATCATTTTTCCGGTAAAGCCAACCATCGCCATCGCTTGTGGACGCTTCTCATGTGGGAGATGTGGCGAGAAAAGTGGTTGGGCTAACGGTTCGCTTTTATAAAACAACTGCGGATAAGTTCATAATGATTCTGGTGGGTTCTTATCTTCCACCAGACATGACCCATCCTTTCGATGTTCCACTGAGACCCTAATCCATTCTTACGACCGCTCAAAATTTCCATCACATTCTTCACGCCATCTCCTGAATAAGGCCCTTCATGGGTCCCTCCCAACCAGTTGCCCGGCCCGGTGACTTCGTCCGACCATGAAAAGGGATCGGAAAAAAGGAACTGGGACTGTCTCGGTTTCGCAACACGATTCATCTCCTTGAGATGAACAAGGGGCTCGGGAAGCTTATCCACCAGGTTCAAAGAGGCAAGGGATGAAAAAGAGCCGGATTTGAAGGGCAACCTCTGCGCATCGGCTACCAGAAATTCCGTGTTTTGGCTTTTCCAGCCTTCCGGCATGGTGACGGTTTTTTTCTGGGTTACAAGGCCTTCCTGCAACAATTCAAATTCTTTTTCTCGCCTGAGCATCAATTCCCTGGCCGTTCGGATAAATGAGATTGAATTGTCAATGCCGATGGCAAAATCGCTTTTTCTACTCAGTTCAAAAGTGAAGCGACCTACGGCAGAACCGGCATCCAGCGCAAATCCGGATAATATACCCATCTGTTCGCTCCAAGCCTGATAGGCGGCTGAAGCATTTTCATCCTTCAGAAGATCCCCGTAATGGCTCCACAAGTAAGATGATACAACCGGTGCCGCTTCGTACTTTGAAACTTTATCCGGCACTTTCTGAGGCGATCCGGGATCAAGAAAGGCAATGCCGTTTTGAATGGCATACTCCCTGCCGCAGTGTAAACAGGATAAAACGCCTTCCAAAATGTCATCTTTTTCTTCTTTTATAATACGTGGGTCCAAACCGTGCTCTTCAGGCAGGCAGGATGGGCAAAGCAGCACTTCCAGAATTCTTTTTTTCATATTCCGTTTCTTTCCGTTAAGGGTAAATTATTCTGAAATCAAAATTTAATGGTCTCTATATGACAATTTACGGCAACGATCAAGAAGCAAATTCAGAAGAAGGCCCTCTGGCCTGGAATGACTTTTTTAACATGCTGATGACATTATAATTTCGATTTTTCTTGACACAAAAATTGATTTTCACTACATTCGTTGAGTAACTATAATGTGATTACAATATAGCTCTGCAATGTGGGTTCAGAGGGGTGGGTGGTATTTTTTGGAAGGGGTAACAACATGAAACTAAAAGATAAAGTTGCTTTGGTAACCGGCAGCAGCCGGGGTGTGGGACGGGCAGTCGCCCTTGGCTATGCCGAGGAAGGAGCGAAGGTTGTTGTCAATTACACATCCAATCAGGGTGCAGCCGATGAAGTAGTTCAGAATATTCAAGCTCTCGGAAGCGATGCCATCGCCGTAAAAGCGGACGTGGCAAAAAAATCGGACGCTGAAAATCTGGTGGCAGTGGCTGTTGATAAATTCGGCCGGCTGGATGTCCTCGTCAACAACGCAGGATTCACGCGACCTTCCCTGATGCTTAAGATGACTGAGGACCAGTGGGACCAGGTAGTGGATATTCATCTGAAGGGCGCTTTCTTATGCGCTCAGGCGGCTGGTATTCAAATGAAAGAACAAAAGAGCGGAAAAATTATCAATGTAACCTCTGTTGCGGGCCTCGTCGGGACCGTGGGACAGGTTAACTACAGCGCGGCAAAGGGAGGTCTTCTCAGCTTGACCAAATCCATTGCCCGTGAACTGGCCCGGTATAATGTTTGTTGCAATGTCATATCGTTAGGCATTGTGGCCACCGATATGACCGAAAAGATTCGATCAGACGAAAAGCTGAAAGAAATTTATATGAACCGAATTCTCTTGAAGCGCTTTGCCGAACCCAAGGACATTTCCCCGGCCTTCGTGTTTCTGGCTTCCAATGACAGCGATTACATCACAGGCCAGTTGCTGTGCGTTGACGGGGGTTATGGGATGATTTAGTCGTAGTCGTGAATCAGCAGTTCAACCAAATAATCATAATCAGTAAGGAGGATAACAATGGCAGTACCTGATAAAATCCAAACCTGGCAGATGGTTCAGCCGACAACTCGCAACAGAGAAACCGGTGAAGTCACGCCGGGCAAAATTGAAAAAACAGAAATCCCCGTGCCGGCTCTTCAAGCTGGAGAAGTATTGGTGGAAGTGGCCGGTTGCGGCGTTTGTCACACGGACCTCGGATATTTTTACGATGGCGTGCCGACGGTTTCAAAACCCCCTTTGACGTTGGGTCACGAAATTGCCGGTATCGTTGTTGATGGAGACGAAAAGTGGCTGGGAAAAGAAGTTATTATTCCCGCGGTCATGCCTTGCCGGCAGTGTATTTTATGTAAAACCAGACGAGGGAACCGGTGCCTTGATCAAAAAATGCCGGGCAACAGCATGGGCATCTATGGTGGATTCTCCAGCCACATTCCCGTGCCCGGCGTCGATCTTTGTGAAGTGAAAGGCCGTGGAGACCTTCCCCTGGCCCATTTGTCCGTTGTTGCAGATGCCGGTGCGACGCCGTATCAGGCTGCCAAGAGGGCTGAACTTGAAATCGGTGACAATGTCATTGTCATTGGGATTACCGGTGGTGTCGGCCAGTACATGGGACAGATCGCCAAGGCGCTGGGCGCCAAGAATGTGATCGGCATTGCTCGAAACCAGGAAAAACTGGACCGGGCCCTTAACTATGGTGCCGATTTCGTCATTAACTCTTCGGGCAAGGATGCACGTGCCGTGTCCAAAGAGTTCAAAGGTCTATGCAAGGAAAACGGCCTGCCCAATTTTGGATGGAAGATTTTTGAAGTTACCGGTGTGAAGGGTGGTCAGGAGATTGCGCTGGCCCTGTTAGGGTTTGTGGGGAAACTGATTGTCGTGGGTTTTGGCATGGCCAAAACAGAATACGCCATCGGCCGTTTGATGGCCTTTGATGCTGAGATGATTGGAACATGGGCTTGTCTCCCCGAATATTACCCCGCCGTACTGGATATGGTGCTTTCCAAGAAAATCGATATCGGGCCTTTCGTTGAAACACGTCCCATGAGCACCATTGTTGAAACATTTGAGGAAGTGCACAAAGCAGGATCTCCTGCCAAACGCATCGTGCTTACCCCTGATTTTTAATGCAGTGAAGACGTTTTGATGATTGACAAACGCGTTTCCAAGAACAGGACGACGCACTTTATCGTACACCATAAAGTAACAAAGGAGGATAACAACATGGCTTTAGAATGGATGCCAAGAGACAATGAAAAGAAGGATCACGCCCTTCATACCGATGTTCACTGGGGCACGGAAGCACCCTGTGTGGTCTATGACAAACGCCCTTTGACGGATCCCAAGGGCAATGTAGTGGATGGACTTTACGTGTCCTGGATTCAGTTGAACAACCCCAAACAGTACAACTCCTATACCACGGAGATGGTGAAGGGGGTCATCGCGGGTTTTGAAAACGCGTCTTTAGATCGCAGTGTCGTTGCGGTCGTTTTCACCGGTACGGGACCCTACTCTTTTTGTACCGGCGGAAATACGAAGGAATACAGTGAGTTTTACAGTCTGCGCTGCGATGAATACGGTCAGTACATGGAACTGTTCAACCACATGGTGGATGCTATTCTGGCCTGCAAAAAACCGGTCATCTGCAGAGTGAACGGTATGCGGGTCGCCGGCGGCCAGGAGATCGGCATGGCCTGTGACCTCGCCATTTCTTCTGATCTGGCGATTTTCGGACAGGCGGGCCCGAAACACGGTTCCGCTCCCGACGGTGGTTCTTCCGACTTTTTACCATGGTATCTGGGAATTGAAGACGCCATGTGGAACTGTGTCTCGTGCGAGATGTGGTCCGCTTACAAAATGAAAGCCAAAACCCTCATCAGCAAGGTGGTCCCGGTCTTGAAGGTGGACGGCGAGTGGGTGAGGAATCCCATGATCGTCACCGACAAGTATGTGGACAACGGCGAAGTGGTCTACGGCGAGTACAAGAGCGGACCCGAGGCCAAGGAAGCCCGCGCTTTCGTCAAAGAGCATCAGCCAAATGCGGATTTTGAACTGTTGGACAAAGAGGTTGACAAGATCGTATGGACCTTTGCCAATCTGTTTCCCGGCTGTCTGATCAAATCCATTGACAGTATCCGGGCCAAGAAAAAATTCTTCTGGGATTACTCCAAGAACTATAACCGGCACTGGCTGGCGGCCAATATGGGTGGAGAAGCTTTCCTCGGATTCGGTGCCTTCAATACAAAGCGGATCACGGGTCAGGATACCATCAATTTCCTGAAGTTCCGTCAGGATATAGCGGAATGCAGCACCTGGGATATGGACATGTTTGCCAGAGCCATGGGGACACCCAAAGAGTAGCTTTTACGTAGAAGCTGAATCATGAACGGCAGGCAGGTCCATGAACTGGCCCGTCTGCCGTTCTTTTTTTATAAGGAGCATGTGTAAAAATGGGATACGATCACATTGAAGTCAAGATGGAAAATGGTTTGGGAACCATCACATTAAACAGACCCCCCGTCAATATTCTGAACATCGCCATGATGGAAGAAATCAACGGGGTGCTTACGTCGTGGCAGGGCGAAAAGGATCTAAAGGCGGTGCTTTTTGATGCCAAAGGAAAGTGTTTTTCAGCGGGTGTGGATGTGGGAGAACACATGGGCGATATGGCGCCGAAAATGATTGAAGCCTTTCACCGCATGTTCAGACTCATGGATGGCTTGGACATTCCAACCGTTGCCTCAGTTTACGGTTCCTGCTTGGGAGGCGGTTGTGAGCTCGCCGTTTTTTGCGATCTGGTTATCTCATCTGAGGATGCCAAATATGGCCAGCCGGAGGTTCAGGTGGGCGTATTCCCCCCCATCGCAGCACAGATCATGCCCCGTATCATCGGTCGAAAAGCTGCCATGGAGTTGATTCTCTCGGGGAAAATCATTTCCGCCGAAGAAGCATTGCAGATGGGGTTGATCAACAAAGTTGTTGCTAAAGACGATTTGAATTCCGCCACACAGGATTTCTGCAAACCCTATCTTAAATTGAGCGCTGAAGTTCTAAGAAAAACAAAGAAGGCCATTATGACAGGGCTGATGGACGATTTTGAGCCTTCGCTCAAGTTAATCGAAGATATTTACCTGGACGAACTCATGAATACGGCGGATGCCCAGGAAGGTTTGAATGCCTTTATGGAAAAGCGTAAACCGGTCTGGAAAAACCGATAAACACGTCGTGGTGGTCCCGCACTGGATTTTGGTTGACATACGATTGCGCCTGTATTATGGCTGCATTTTCCGTCTGTTAGCGGTACAATTGGATGATGCACTTGGAATACGAGAATATTGAATTAGGGTAATTTATAAGGATTTTGCCATGACTGCCAATGAAGTACTGGATATGTTGTATGGAACCCTCCATACCACTGGGATTTATAATTTTCAATGGAATATCGTTATTATGTGGGGCGTGGGCAGCCTTTTCATCTATCTGGCCATCGTTAAGAAGTTTGAACCCCTTCTTCTGCTTCCCATCGGTTTCGGGATTTTTATTGTCAACTTTCCCCTGGTTCCCCTCATGGGCTATTCATCAAATGGCCATCCTCTTCTCCTTGAGGTTTTTTACAAATATGGCCTCAAATGGGAAGTCATCCCCTGTGTGATCTTTCTGGGTTTGGGCGCCATGACAGACTTTGGCCCCCTCATTGCCAATCCCAAGACGCTCCTCGTGGGTGCCGGTGCTCAACTTGGTGTTTTTATTACCTTTACCGGTACGGTGTTGGTCGGATTTACGCTCAAGGAAGCAGCCTCCGTCAGCATCATCGGTGGTGCGGATGGTCCCACCACCATTTATTTAACGCAGCATCTGGCGCCTCAGCTGCTGGGTGCGAATGCGCTGGCTGCCTATTCGTATATGGCCATGGTCCCCCTGATTCAGCCCCCCATCATGAAATTGATGACCAATCCGGAAGAACGAAAAATCCGCATGCGTCAATTGCGGCCGGTTTCGCGTCAGGAAAAAATTCTTTTCCCCCTCGTCACCTCAGGCATTATTGCCCTTCTGGTGCCTTCGGTGATTCCGCTGATGGGCATGTTCATGCTTGGAAACCTCATGAAAGAAAGCGGTGTGGTTGAACGGCTGGTGGGAACTGCCAAGGACTCTCTGATGAACATCGTTACCATATTCTTAGGTGTTTCGGTGGGCGCCACCATGCAGGCGGATAATTTCCTGAGCTGGAAACCGCTCTTCATCTTTAGCCTGGGACTGGTTGATTTTGCCGTATGCACCGTTGGCGGCATTGTTACCGTTAAAATCATGAATCTTTTCCTGAAAGAAAAGATTAATCCCCTGATCGGTTCTGCCGGGGTTTCCGCTGTACCCATGGCAGCAAGGGTTTCACAGATGCAAGGGCTCAAATACGACCGATCGAATCATTTGTTGATGCACGCTGTAGGACCTAATCTGGCGGGCGTCATCGGCTCTGCCGCGGCGGCCGGTATGTTCATCGCCATGTTTGATTAACCGGGAGGATGAGATCCCGGGAAAAATCGAAAAATAATCTTAAGAAACCACAATGTTAAAGGGTTACCATATGAAAAAGCTACCACTCTTGTTTTTGCTGTTATTGATGTTTCCCGTTACTTCAACCGCGGAAGACTTTTTGGGGGCTCCCGTCATAAGCCAGGGCAAGGAAAATTTGAGAACCGATGCCCGTCTGGAGATGAAATCGTCTCTCTCGCATGATGAGGTGCTCTTATTCTACAGGAAGCAGTTCAAGGACGTTCCCAACATCAAATTTCGAGATTGGAAAGACTCTACCTATATTGAAGACGATGGGGCCGCGCCCTGGCACTCCATAACCATCTCAAAAGACGAAAAAGACGGTGCAACCATCGTCATTATCAAAGACAACTGGACGTGGATTATCGGAACCCTTATTTTGCGGTATATCGGTGTATTTGCGGTATTGATGATTGTTTTTCTGGGAATGGTTGTTTCGGGAAAGATCATCTCCGCTTCAGTGAGACGGATGGATGAAAAGAAAGCTGCCGGATAGTTCACTACCGAACCCCATAAAAAAAGGCCGCCATTTCCAAATGGAGGCCTTTTTTTCTTTTTATGACAATTTTTAAGGCAACTGCTTTAAAAGCATAGAGCGGCATTACTCCAGTGTAATCAGGACGCCTTCCGCTTCAACCGTATCGCCATTATTGCACTTCACTTCCTTAACCGTACCCGATGCTTCCGCAACAACGGGCAGCTCCATCTTCATGGCTTCCAGGATGACCACTTCATCTCCCTCGCTCACCGCATCGCCCGGTTTCACCTTTACATCAATAACCTTCCCCCCCATGGGAGCAGCAATTTCAATCACGGCCAATACCTCCTTCATTCAATAATTTTCCCAACTGCGCATGATGCAAATGGGCCGGCACAAAACTCTGAAAATCATTTCAAACTAAATTCTTTAAAAATTATAGATTGATATAGATCTTCATGGCAATTTACGAAGAATTCATATAACATGGTTTTGATACGTTTTGTCAAGCACAATATCAGCAATACCAAATAAAACAGATGTCTTGACAGAATGGGGTAAATTATCTATCTTCCGATAACTGTCTATTTCAACTGTAAGATGTTGAAACGAGAGAATAAATGGGGCATATTTCCAATCTAAAACGTACCGTTAGTGAATAGAAGGCCTACGGAGAATCACAATGCCGGAATACAAATGGGTTGGTGAAACGAAGAAGGGAAAAACCATTCGTGGTGAATTGGAGGCTGCCGATGAAAAGATGGCGAGACTGCAGCTGAAACGCCGCAACCTTAAAATCAAAAAAATCAAGGAAAAGCCAAAAGACCTTTTTGCAAAAGTTTCTTTCATGCAGCCGAAAATAACGAGTAAAGATCTGGTCATTTTTACCCGGCAGTTTTCAACCATGATTGATGCCGGTCTTCCCCTGGTACAGGGACTCACCATTCTGGCCGAACAGATGGAAAATAAAACATTCAAGAGGATTCTAAAGCAGGTGGTTACCGATGTGGAAGGCGGTGCCAGCCTGGCTGAATCACTTCAGAAGCATCCGAAGGTTTTTGACAATCTTTTTGTGAATCTGGTGGCGGCCGGCGAAGTGGGTGGTATCCTCGATACGATTTTGCAGCGTCTGGCCACCCATATCGAAAAGGCGCAGAAATTGAAGTCGCGTATCAAAGGTGCAATGACCTACCCTGCCATTGTGGTGGCCATTGCCATTTTGGTGATTTCGGTGATTATGATTTTTGTCATCCCTGTATTTGAAAGCTTGTTTAAGGATTTCGGATCGGCGCTGCCGCTCCCCACACAGATTGTGGTCAATATCAGCCGCTTTACCAAGAATAATATACACTATATGATCGGCGGTTTTATTGTCCTGCTCTTTGCGTTTAAGAAATATAAGAGCACGAAGGCGGGGCGAAAACAGGTGGATACACTGTCGCTTAAACTTCCCGTATTTGGGCCACTGCTCAAGAAAGTGGCTGTAGCCAGTTTTACCAGAACTCTGGGAACCATGATTGCCAGTGGTGTACCGATAATTTCAGCCATGGAGATTGTCGCCAAAACTTCCGGCAACGTCGTACTCGAAGAAGTCATCATGGATGTACGTTCCAGTATTGCCGAAGGACAACCCATTGCTGAACCCCTTTCGGAAAATGATATCTTTCCCAATATGGTGGTTCAAATGATCAGTGTTGGAGAAGCCACAGGCGCTCTCGAAACCATGCTGGAAAAAATCGCGGACTTCTACGACGACGAAGTGGATGCAGCGGTTAATGCCTTAACCTCTATGCTCGAACCCCTCCTTATGGTTTTTCTTGGCGGTACCATTGGCGGGCTTGTAGTTGCCATGTATCTCCCCATATTCAAAATGGCTGCGGCCATGGGTTAACAATCAAAAACATGATCAACCAAAACCGTAGTGATAAGGATTCAGAACTGCTAAGACGGCTTCAAGTTCTGATGTTCCTGCGAGTTCTGTTCGTTTCGGTGATTCTGGGCGCTTTCATCTTCATCCGTTTCAGGGAAGCGCGCTCTGAAATCAGCGACGTTCAAAGTGCACCCTTTGTCCTTCTTGCGGTTATA
>JAJDOH010000329.1 GCA_022340265.1 Deltaproteobacteria bacterium
CGGGACATGACCAGCAATTCTTATTATGGACGCTGCTTGGGTGCAAAACCCGTGTGAGCGGCGTCTCGCCGCGATTTTTCGCGGCTGGAAGCCGCTCCCACAGGGATTGCCGTTTCAAGATGAGAATTGCTGGTACACGACTCGTTTATTTGACATATCGGTCAAACTGGTGCTATTTTTGTTATTTTCATATGACCCTGTTTTCACATATTGATTTGAGATATTTTTTATCGCTATTAAAGAATCGGCTATCCAACGGAACACGTGTCTCAAATGAGAAGCGACAACATGATTTCAGCAGGGTTATCCCATGGGTAACCCCAGAAAGAACAAAATGACACAACCATCCGATCCAGAACAGCAATCCAGCCATGAGGGGTTCCGGTTTTCCATTGACCGTGGGGGCACCTTTACCGATGTTTATGCGGAAACCCCTGACGGCGGAACCCGGATTGTCAAACTGCTCTCGGAAGATCCCCGGAATTATCCCGATGCCCCAAGGGAAGGGATCCGCAGGATATTGTCGGAATTTCGGGGAAAGGACATACCCCAGGATGAGATAAATGAAATCGGAATCGAATGGATTCGAATGGGCACCACGGTGGCCACCAATGCCTTGTTGGAACGTAAGGGTGAAAAACACGTATTGTTTGTGACACGGGGATTTCGGGATATTCTGAGGATCGGCAACCAGACGCGACCGGATATATTTGATTTGGTTATCAAAAAGCCATCCCTGGTATATGACAGGGCCATTGAAGTCGACGAGAGAATCAGGCCGTTTCAGCAAAGCGATATGAAGACGTCCCTGGAATTGGTGCAAACCACCATGGGGGAGAAGTTTGTCCGACTTTCCCGCCCCGATCCCGAAAGGGTTCGTTCGGACCTTCAAGCTGCCTTTGATGACGGCATCAGAAGTGTGGCGGTGGTGTTTATGCATGCCTACTGTTTTCCTGAGCATGAGTTGCTGGTAGGGGAAATCGCCAAAGAGATCGGATTCACGCAGATATCCTTGTCCCATCAGGTAATGCCCATGGTGAAAATCGTCTCCCGGGGGGATACCACCACCGTTGATGCATACCTGACACCCCATATTAAGAAATACCTGCGGAATTTTCGTTCCGGTTTCAGGGATGAATTGCGACACACATCGTTGTTGTTCATGCAGTCCGACGGGGGACTGGTTTCAGCGGACCGGTTCAAAGGGAGCAACGCCATCTTGTCCGGTCCCGCCGGCGGCGTGGTGGGATATGCCGTGACCACCTATTCCAGGCATGAGAATAAGCCCGTTATCGGTTTTGACATGGGAGGCACATCCACGGACGTTTCCCGGTTCGGCGGCGAATTTGAACTGGTTCATGAGACGGAGACAGCCGGTGTCAGAATCCAGGCACCGCAGATGAATATTATAACGGTTGCGGCCGGCGGTGGATCGCGCCTGTTTTTCCGAAACGGCCTCTTCGAGGTGGGGCCTGAATCGGCGGGCGCCCATCCGGGACCTGTCTGTTACCGGAAAAACGGCTATTTGGCGGTCACTGATGCCAACCTGGTCCTGGGGCGATTGCAGCCCGACTATTTTCCCAGGATTTTCGGCGAGACCCTGGATCAACCCCTTGACAGAGCGGCGGCCCGGGAAGAATTGAAACGGCTGACCCGTAGCATCAACCGGGCATATGACCATTCGCTTAAGAAAGATTTGACCGTCGAGGAGGTTGCACTCGGGTTTATCAGGGTGGCCAACGAGACCATGGTCAGGTCCATTCGCGAAATATCCGTGATGAGGGGATATGATGTTGAAGAACACATTCTGGCCTGTTTCGGTGGTGCCGGCGGGCAGCATGCCTGCGCCATTGCTCGGGAACTGGGGATCAAACGGATATTGATACACCGGCATGCGGGTATTCTGTCCGCCTACGGAATGGGCCTGGCCGACGTGGTGGTTGAAAGGCAGGAACCGTCGACCCTGCTCCTTGCACCCGATAGCCCGGATATTATGAAGGATCGTTTAACCGATCTGGAGCAATCGGCACGAGCCGGATTATCCCAACAGGGGTATAATGGTCAAGAGGCCGTGGTCACACAATATCTCAACCTGAGGTACCAGGGGACGGACACCGCATTTATGATACCCAAACCCGATGACAACGACTATGAATCGGCCTTTCGATCCTCCCATCGCCGGGAATTCGGATTCGATCTTGAGGACCGCCGGATCGTGGTGGATGATATCCGTGTGAGAGCTGTCTACCGATCCCCGGGCTACAACCCCCGGCAAAGGGTTTCCCGGGCGGTTCCTGCCGAATCTGAAAGAACCGTCGACTGTTATTTTGAATCCGGTTGGAAAAAAACACCCATATACAAACTGGATCAGCTCGGACAAAAACAACGGATCGAGGGGCCGGCAATCGTTATTCAGGACACCTCCACGATTTTGATCGAAGCGGGTTGCCGCGCTGAAATGACCGATGAGGGAAATATAGAGATCGATGTTATGGAAAGCGAGGACAGCCGGCTGGAAGAGAAAGTAAATCCCATTCAGCTGTCCATCTTCAGCCATCTGTTCATGTCCATCGCCGAGCAGATGGGGCGGACCCTGCAAAAAACCGCTATTTCCACCAACATAAAGGAGAGGCTTGACTTTTCCTGTGCGCTGTTTGATCTAAACGGCGAATTGGTGGCCAATGCACCCCATGTTCCCGTGCATCTGGGAGCCATGGGGGAAACGGTCCGTTGGCAAATGGCCAACGTGGGAGACCATTTGAGGGAAGGCGATGTCCTGGTGACCAATCATCCTTCCGCCGGCGGCAGTCATCTACCCGACATTACTATCATTACACCGGTATGGCATGACGGCAAACCCGTCATGTACGTTGCCAACCGAGGGCACCATGCCGATATCGGCGGGATTTCACCCGGCTCGATGCCGCCTTTTTCCAAACAGCTGATCGAAGAAGGCGCTTGTATCAAATCCTTCAAGTTGGTGGAAAAAGGTCGATTTGATGAAAAGGGCATCACCAAATTGTTGAATGCTCCCGGAAAAATCAAGAGAAAACCCGGAAGACCCGTCATCAGCGGAACGAGGACCATCGATGACAACATCTCCGACCTGAAGGCCCAGGTCGCCGCCAATCTTCAAGGGGTTGAGCTCTTACGACGAATGATCCATCGATATGATCTTTCTGTTGTGCATCGGTTCATGAAGCACATCCAGCTCAATGCGGAACGGGCGGTCCGGGAGATGTTGCGGGAATTTTCGAAAAAGATGAATCTCCTGCCCGTTGATACCGTTATGGCCGAGGATTGTCTGGACGACGGCTCCCCCATACGATTAAAACTCACCATCGACCGTGATGAAGGGAGTGCGGTATTTGATTTTTCCGGCAGCGGTTTCGAATTGTGGGGTAACCTGAATGCACCCCGGGCAGTGGTCAGTTCCGCTGTTTTATATAGTTTACGGAGCATTTTAAAACAGCGTATTCCCCTGAACAGCGGATGCCTGAAACCGGTCCGGTTGGTCGGCCTGGCGGGGACGTTGTTATCACCGTCCGAAAACGCCGCCGTTGTGGGCGGTAATGTGTTGACCTCCCAGCGGATAACCGATGTGGTTTTCCGGGCCTTTCAAACAGTGGCCGCATCCCAAGGATGCATGAACAACCTGACCTTCGGAAACGATCATATGGGATATTACGAAACCATCGGCGGTGGGGCCGGCGCGGGTCCTGACTGGGACGGACAATCGGGTGTTCATACCCACATGACCAATACGCGCATCACGGATCCGGAAATTCTGGAGAAAAGGTATCCCGTCATGCTGCGACGGTTTTCCCTGAGACCCGATAGCGGCGGAGAAGGGAAACATTCCGGGGGAGACGGATTGATCAGGGAAATAGAGTTTCTGGATCATTTAAACGTTGCCATTTTATCCGAGAGACGGGTATTCGCCCCCTATGGCCTGGCAGGCGGGCAACCGGGAAAGCGGGGGGAAAACCTGTTCTTAACCGGGGATGGTCGAACCCTCAATCTGGGCGGCAAAAACGAAATCAGGGCCGAACCCGGGGACGCTATCCGAATTGCCACCCCCGGGGGTGGTGGTTACGGAATCGCAATGGATGGGGATAAAAAATGATGGATAGAACCGTTACAACCTCAATCGATGAAGCCCTCTGTAACGGGTGTGGCCGCTGTGTGGCCGTATGCCCGTCGGAAACCATCACCATGATGGAAAAGAAAGCCGTGGTCACCGGCACACAATCCCTTAATTGCGGACATTGCCAGGCCGTGTGCCCCACCGGCGCGGTACGGGTGGGGTCTCTGGATCCGGATTTTTCCACTTTCAACACCTTTGAAGCCAAATCCGCGTGGCTCCCCCATGGAGACGGTGATATCCGGGAACTGGTCAACCTCATGCAATCCAGACGTTCCTGCCGAAACTATCTAAACAGGCCCGTGTCTAAGGACGTCCTTGAGGACCTTGTAAGAATCGGGATTTCAGCCCCTTCTGGAACCAACTCACAGAAGTGGACATTCACCTTACTCCCCGACCGACAGGCCGTTTTGCACATGGCCCAGTGGGTCGGCAATTTTTTTCGTAAATTGAATCGAACCGCTGAAAATGTTTTTCTCAGGAAAGCGCTGCAGCTATTGGGCAAGCCGGAACTGGAAAACTATTTCCTGACCTACTACGAAAGTGTCCGAGAAGGTCTTGAAGCATGGGAGAAGGAAGGCCAAGACATCCTTTTTCACGGTGCACCGGCCGCCATTGTGGTCGGTTCCAAGGATGACGCTTCGTGCCCGGCCGAAGATGCCCTTCTGGCCACCCAGAACATACTCTTGTCCGCCCACATTTTGGGCCTTGGAGCCTGTCCCATCGGGTTTGCCGTTGAGGCCATGAAAAGAGACCGGCGCATCCCCAAATGGATGGGGATAGCCGACGACGAGAGAGTTTATGCCGTTATCGCGCTGGGGTATCCCAGAGAAAAATACAAGCGTATCGCGGGGAGAAAGAAACCATTGATCCGGTATTTTTCACGCTGACCGGTTTTGGGAATTGATGACTTGGCTCACGCCAAGTACGAAAACAAAGGGGGCACCCATGAAAAAGGACATGACCGCCGAGACATCCCGGCAAAAAAAGAAACCGTTTATCCGGCGCATTCTTACCAGCAAATTGTTTTTGATTGCCCTTTGTTCCGTCCTGGTCTACACGCTGGTGGGCTTTTTTCTGCTGCCGTATATTCTTAAAAGCCAATTGAAGAAGTATGTGGCGGAAGATTTGAACCGCACCCTCCAGATTGAAAAGATACGCATTAATCCTTATGTAATGACGTTAGAGATATCCGATCTGACATTGAAAGAGGCCGACGGTAAAGGCATCCTGGCCTTCAAGAGATCCTTTATTGATTTTGAACTGAAGAGCCTTTTTCGCTGGGCATGGACATTTGCCGATATTTCCCTGGATGGCCTGGTGCTCCAGGTGGATGTGGACCCGGACAAGTCCGTTAATCTTGACCGCCTGGTCCGGGATCTTTCCCCCAAGGGTCCCGATGCCGCCCCCCCGGAACCCGCAACCGATTCACCGCCGCCCAGACTCTACTTCGAGCGTATCCAGGTGTTAAATGGTCATCTGTATATCCGCGATCGCTCGCTACCCACGCCCGCTGAAATACCCATCGACCCGATCAATCTTCAAATAACCCATTTGAGCACCCTGCCCGAAGAAAAGGGCCCGCACAGAATTGTGGCCCGGCTGCCCTATGATGGAATCCTGGAATGGAGCGGTGAGATATCATTGGACCCCATCTGGTCCGAAGGTCAATTCAAGCTGAAAAACATCCATACAAAAGTTGGGTGGGGTTTTCTTAAAGAAAAATTGAAGATTGAACCCCCGGAAGGAATATTGGGCCTTGAGGGCCATTACTTGTTTGATTATGCGGCAGAATCTCCGCAGTTAAAAATCAGTGATCTAACCATGCAACTTGACAAGTTGAACTTAAAGGCACTGAATACCCGGAACGCCGAACTGGCCATTAATGCCATTGGCCTGGAAAACGGCCGTTTTGATCTGGCCAAGAATGACCTGGCGGTGGGCCGATTAACCCTGTCCGGCGGCAACCTGCAAGCTGCGGTAGAAAAAGACGGTCGGCTTAACTGGGAAAATATCCTGGCAAAGAAATCTCAAGAAGAACCGACACGGATCTCAAAAACGGTCGTAGACAATGCACCCCCCTTTAAGATTCACATGGAAAACATTGAATTGAAGGATATGGGCATCAAGTTCGAAGACCACAGTCGCCTGAACCCCATCAGCATGGACCTTGAAAGTCTCGGCGTATCCCTTCAAGCCGAGGCGAAACTATCGGGAAAAGAAACCCGGGCAAGCATCAGCGAAATGGGTGTCGATGTAAACAGCCTTGTGGTTCGCCAGGTGGGTGAAGCCGAAGAATTGCTGACGCTTCCTCGGGCCACTATTCGGGGTGGACAGGTGGACCTTGCCGATCGGCGGATTTCGGTCGAGGAAATATCGCTCCGGGGCGGGGATGCAGCCGTTTGGCGCACCCCGAAAGGGGCCATCAATCTGGTTCAGCTCACTGCTTCAGGAAATGAGGGGGCCATCCGTCGGGAAGTTACCAAGGTCAAGACCGCGGCGGAAAACGAACAACATCCATGGTCGGTTCATCTTGGTGCCGTCCGCATGGAGGAGTTCGGCGTGCAACTGTCCGATCGCAGCTTAAAGGACCCCAAGCGCTACCAACTGAAAAATATCAACCTCCAGGTCACTGATTTTGAAACCACGCCCAAAGCACCCTTTTATTTAAATCTGGCGCTTGATATTGCCGAAGGGGGAAAAGCCGAAATAAAAGGACGTGTGGATATGAAGACCCCCATGGTCGCCCTTAACATAAAGGCCGATGATGTGGCCCTCACCCCCCTTAAGCCCTACCTCAATGAATTCCTTATCCCCACACTGGATTCAGGAAGTCTTTTTCTCAAAGGGGACATGGCTTACCGTAAAGATAAAGGGACGGCGGATGCGCTGACGTTTAAAGGCGGTGGCGGCATCAAAAAGCTGGTGCTCGTTCGGCCGGAAACCGGAAAGACATTTCTGTCCTGGAATCTCCTGGACATAAAAGGGATTCAGCTCGACACGCTGCCCGGTGCGTTGCGGATCGAAACGGTTCTCCTGGATCACCTGATAGGCCAGTTCAAGATCAAGAAAGACGGCAGTCTGAATGTGAAAGACGTCATGGTGTCGGACCGGAAGCCTTCCGCCACAGCTCCCCCTTTGAAAGAAAAGAACAAGGTTTCAAATAAGAAACCTTCGCAAACATTCCCGGTTGACGTCAATCAAGTCCTCATCAGAGATTCTGAAGTGGACTTTGCCGATCTGAGCCTTTTGCCGCCGTTTGCCGCCAAGATCCAAAAACTGAACGGCGCCGTCAACGGATTCTCTTCCATACCGGGCCGCAAAATTACCATGGCATTGGAAGGCCAGGTGGATCAATACGGGTCAGTCAACATCAAAGGTGAACTGGCACCGCTTAACACCAAGGGCTACAGCGATGTAAAAATGATTTTCCGCAATGTGGAAATGACCGGTCTCACCCCCTATTCAGCCAAATTTGCCGGGAGAAAAATTGACTCAGGCAAGATCTCCCTGGACCTTTACTATAATGTTGTAGACGGTCGGCTGAAAGGCGAAAACGAGATTATCGTGGACAGTCTTAAATTGGGGGAACGGGTAGAGGGATCCGATGCCATGGACCTGCCGCTGGATCTGGCCATCGCCCTCTTGAAGGACTCAAACGATCGCATTCAATTGGGGCTCCCGGTGGCCGGAAGCCTGGATGACCCGGAATTCAGCTACGGCCACCTGATCTGGAAAGCCCTGGTGAATGTACTTACCAAGATTGTCACAGCCCCTTTCAGGGCCCTGGCTTCGCTTGTGGGCGGCGACGAGGAAGACCTGGGGACTGTAAAATTTGAAGTGGGAAAATCCCGCATCACCCCGCCCGAAAGGGAAAAGCTGGCCAAATTGGCGGTTGCCATGAAGCAACGCCCCCAGTTGGCCATTGAGGTTCAGGGGCAGTATGCACCTGAAGCGGACGGCGCGGCCTTAAAATATCTGGCGGTGAGACAGGCGCTGGCGAAACGGATGGGCGGGACTGATATCACTGAAATGAACCTCAGTACGGAACCCGTGAACCTGACGGATCCCCTCACCCGAAAAGCTCTTGATAGTCTGGCTGCCGAAGGGATGAATGCAACCGAACTGGCGGCATTGAAGGAATCATACGGATTAACCCCTCCCCTGCCCGCAGAAGCGGAAAATACCCCGAAAAAATCAGAACCCAAAGCGCCTCTAAAGCCTAAAAAACCCAATCCGGACGGATTTTACAAAGCGCTTTTTCAGGCCCTTCTAAAACAACAGCCACTGCCTGAAAATGCCCTTAGGGAGTTGGCTAAAAAGCGTGCCGAGGCTGTGGTTCTGGGATTGTCAACCGCCGGAGGGGTACCGTTGAATCAGCTGAAAACCATACCAAATACCGGGGAAGGCCAGGTGGAAGAGGATATGGTGAACGTCAAACTGAACCTGACGGCCAAGGAAACATGACAGCATCCGGCATTTGCGGATTTCGGTGACAGGATTCCGGTTCAGCGGCGGTCCGTGGTCCCACCCAGCATGACCAGGCCCGCAACCCATGTCATGGGTTCCTGGTCATCCTGGCGGACATTCCGTTTATCCGGTGGAATCCCTGCCTTTTCCAGCAATTCCCTGACATAGATACCAAACCCGGACATGGACGGACGGGCTCGTGTCGGGTTTCGGCATGTCCCCTGCTCCGAAAGGACCCGGCAAGCCGCGTGATCGTGACAGAAAATGGTCTTGCACGACCCCCCGGCAAAGCCTTTTGAATCAGGGTATCCCATTTGGATGGCGGTATTTTCCATTGCGGCGACCGTTTCCTGCACCAAACCGAAAACCTCGTTTCGATCGTCCGAGAACATCACCGCCTCAGGAACATCGATCCGGAATACCAGCGCATAACGCATTCTTTTCATCAGCTCTCTGAATCCATCCGGTCCTGAAACATGTGGTGGACAATTTTTTCCCAGTCCAAAGGCGCCGCACGGGGTTTCCCCGCAAAGATTTGCCAGGCTGTCCAGGACTGGCACCTCCCGGGCATCGATAATACCCACCTCGTTTGCCCCTGATCCATGGGCCATACGGATCAGTTCATGAAATTCCTGTGTCGAATTTGGCCGCATATTTTATATCTCAACCATATGTTAAAAGGTTCGTGCTTGACGGAAAAGGGATAAGTTTCTAAGCTTAGCGCTCAATAAGGATATAAATGATCAATGTTCTTCCAATTGGATCCATCAAATAAGTACCGACTGCTCCTTTTGACATTTTTGAAAGGGATTCGTCAATAGATCATTAATCGAAGGTCACAAAATGAACCATGAAACGGGATTTCTGAATGAAAACGAGGGCCACGGGATTTTCTATCAATACTGGTTGCCGGAAGGTGATCTTAAAGCCGTCCTGCTGGTGGTTCACGGTCTTGCCGAGCACTGTGGCCGTTACATGAATTTGATCAACCATTTTTTGCCGCTAGGTTACGCCGTGTTCGGATTTGATCTCCCGGGCCACGGAAAATCCCACGGTAAACGGGTGTACGTGGACCGGTTTGAAGAGTATACGGAGACCCTGTCCGTTTACCTTGATAAGGTGCGAAACCTTCATCATGAAATCCCCATTTTCCTTGTGGGTCACAGCATGGGAAGCCTGGTGAGCACCCTTTTTCTGACCCGAAGAGAGCTGGAATTTTCCGGAGCCGTGCTCTCGGGTGCCGGTGTTGTCAAAGTGCCGGATAATATTTCATCGTTCACCATTCTGGCAGGGAAAGTATTTTCGGTATTGCTGCCCAAAATCGGGCTCATCGGCCTGGATGTAAACGGGGTCAGCAGGGATCCCTCCGTGGTAAGGGCATATGAGGAGGACCCGCTGGTCCACACGGGGAAAACAACGGCCCGACTGGCAGCGGAAATTCTTCGGGTCATGAAGGATATTCCAGGGCAAGCGAACCGAATTACCCTGCCGATCCTGCTGCTCCAGGGGGGTGCGGACAAACTGGTGGACCCGGCGGGTGCCCGGATGCTTTTCGATACGGTCGGGTCGCCTGACAAAACCCTTAAGATCTATGAGGGGTTGTATCATGAAATATTCAATGAACCGGAACGGGATCAGGTGCTTATCGACATGGAGAGCTGGCTGGAATCCCACCTAACATAAAGGAGGCTCCATTTGAAACACACATTTGACGCCATTATTGTCGGATCCGGCGGCTCCGGCCTCTACGCAGCGCTGGAAGTAAGTGCCAGGGCCAAAACCGCCGTCCTTTCAAAGGTCTACCCGGTCCGGAGCCATACGGGAGCAGCCCAGGGGGGGATCAGTGCCGCCCTGGGAAACGTGGAAGAAGATGACCCCCGTTGGCACGCTTTTGATACCGTCAAAGGAGGCGATTATCTGGTGGACCAACAGGCGGCGCTGCTCATGGCGGATGAAGCGGTCCAGGCGGTTTATGATCTGGAAAACCGGGGGCTGCCCTTTAATCGAACATCGGACGGCCGCATCGATCAGCGCAGGTTCGGCGGACACACCCGTAATTTCGGCGAAGCCCCGGTGCGAAGGGCCTGCTACGCGGCGGATCGTACAGGTCACATGATCCTGCAGACCCTGTACCAGCAGTGCATCAAGAACGGCGTCCACTTTTATGATGAATATCAGGTCCTGGACCTGGTGTTGAAAGGCAATAGATGCGCCGGGGTGGTCGCCCTCCAATTGTCCACCGGTGACATTCATCTCTTGGAGTCCAAATCCGTCCTCTTCGCCACGGGCGGTTTCGGCCGTATGTTCAAGATCACCTCCAATGCCTACGCCAACACGGGTGATGGTCCGGCCATCTGCGCCAGACGAGGCATTCCACTTCAGGACATGGAGTTTTTTCAGTTTCATCCGACGGGGATCAAGGGCTTGGGAATTCTCATTTCGGAAGCGGTGCGCGGGGAAGGGGGCGTTTTGAAGAACAACCGAAATGAACGTTTCATGGCACGCTTTGCCCCGACCCTTCTGGATCTGGCGCCCCGTGACATGGTAAGCCGTGCCATCCTGACCGAGATACGGGCCGGCGCAGGCATTCGCGGCGACCGCAAAATCGATGATTACGTGCATCTGGACGCCACACACCTGGGCAGAGAAACCCTTCAAAGCAAACTGCCGGACATTACCGACTTCTGCAAAACGTATCTGGGGATCGATCCGGCCGAAAACCCCATTCCGGTTCTGCCCACGGCCCATTACGGCATGGGAGGCATTCCCACGGATACCCACGGCAGGGTCGTGGTTGACAACAAGGGCACGCTGATCCATGGACTTTATGCCGTGGGGGAATGTGCCTGCGTCTCTGTTCACGGTGCCAACCGGCTTGGCACCAACAGCCTGCTGGACCTGGTGGTGTTCGGGCGCCGGGCGGGCCGTCACATGGCCGAATATGTGGCCGGTGAGGAAGCGGAGACCATTCCCGATGACGCGGCCGATTTTGCCCGGGAACAGATTGCCCGGCTGACGGAAAAAAAGGAAGGACTCCATGGGGGACACATAATGGATGACATGCGGACCACCATGATGGAAAATATCGGCATTTACCGCAATGCAACAGATATGACCCGGGCGGTTAAAGAGATGACGGAACTACGAGAAAAATACCAAATGGTGCGGACTCAGGACCGGGGGAGATCTTTCAATACAGATCTCCTTGAACTCATTGAACTGGGGAACCTGCTGGATCTGTCTCTGATAACAGCCGTTTCCGCCCTCAACCGGCAGGAAAGCCGGGGAGCGCATTCAAGGGAAGATTACCCGGATCGCGATGATAGCATCTGGCTGAAACATACCCTCGCTTACCTGGATATGAACGAGGTAAGACTCGCGTACAAGGATGTGGATACTTCCATCTGGACACCCAAACCGCGACAGTATTAAGGAAAGTGCCATGGATATTACACTCAGAATCAGGCGTTACAATCCGGAGACCGATGCCGAATCCCGGTTCGAGGACTTCTTTCTGGAAGCAGAACCCGATGAACGCATCCTGGATCTCCTCATGCGCATCAAGCAGTTCCAGGATGGAACACTTGCGTTCAGAAAGAGTTGTGCCCACGGGGTCTGCGGATCTGATGCCATGCGCATCAACGGCAAAGACCACCTTGCATGCAAAACACTTGTGCGGGATGTGGCACCGAAAGGAGGGGAAACCGTCATCATCGAACCGCTTCGACACCTTCCGGTACAACGGGATCTTATTGTAGACCAGCAGGTGTTTTTTGAACGCTATCGCTCGGTGAAACCGTTTCTCATCAACGAGGAGCCTCCTCCCGCAGGGGAAAGACTGCAATCCCCCATGGAGCGAATGGCCTTTGATGACGCCACCAATTGCATTCTTTGCGCTGCCTGTTATTCCGCATGCCCCATCCTGGAGGAAAACCCGGCGTTTTTGGGACCGTCGGCGGTTGTCCAGGCCTTTCGCTTTCTGGCGGACAGCCGTGACAAAGGATTCGAAGAACGTTTGCCGGTACTGAACGCGCCTGACGGTGTCTGGCCCTGTCAGAATCATTTTGAATGCACCAGGGCCTGTCCTCGCGCCATCAAAATCACCAAACGGATCAACGAAACCAAACGGATGATCGAGGCATACCAAAAGTCTCAGAGTGAAAACAAATAGCATCTCCCATGAAAAAATTTGTCTTCAGCCAGAAATTAGGCTGGTCGGTCAGCCGATACAGCCTCTTTGAAACCTGCAAACGTCAATATTATTACAACTATTACGCCAAGTACGACCCGGAATACCCCTTAAAGAAAATTCTTGCCTTAAAAAAAATGACTTCCATCCCACTGGAAGTGGGAAATATCGTTCATGATATCAACAAAACGCTCCTTGAAAGGCTTCAAATTACCGCCAAGGCGATTGATAAGAAACGCTTTTATGACTATGCAAGGGAAAAAACTGAAAACTATGTTCAAGCCAGAACCTTTCAGGAGGTCTATTACGGCAAATTGAAATCCGTTGACACGAATACGGTTTTTGAAAAAGTGCGACACGCCCTTGAAAATCTACTGAACAGTGAACGATTAAACTGGTTGAGCGGTCCCGCTGTGCGAAAAAAAGATGAATGGCTTATTGAGCCCCCGGGATACGGGGAAACCAGAATCAACGGCATGAAGGCTTACTGCAAGGTCGATTTTCTGTTTCCGGTCAATGACCGACTTTTCATCATGGATTGGAAAACCGGCCGGCCCGATGACAGAAAACACCGACGGCAGATGGTGGGGTACACCGCCTGGGCCGCTTATCATTATGAAAAGGATCCGGCTGCAATTTCTCCCATTGTTGCGTACCTGCATCCTGATTACAAAGAGACCCGTATTACTGTCAGTTCATCTGACTTGGAGGCATTCGCAAGGCAAATCAGGAAAGAAACAGCTGATATGCAAAAATTCTGTCAGGACATTCAAAAGAATATCCCCAAAGATAAGAAGCTGTTTACCCCCGCAAAAAGCAAACTCTGTCATTACTGCAACTTCAAGGCGCTATGCCATTGAACGCTTTATTTTCCTATCGACTGTCGATGGTATAATAGGAATTGGACAGCTGCTTGTCGAATTTGAAGGATTCGTTGAAGATTTCCAGGAGCTTGATGTTCTGTTTTCCGATCATGATGCAGTTCCCCACGATGGCATAATAGAGAATGCTGAGGCGTGTCTTGGAAGTATCGCTTCGGATTCTTCCAATCTGATTCTGATTGAACTGATCCGCCAGTTTCCGCATGTACAGGTACTGGTCAACAATATTCTGGTAGTCGACAATTTCTTTCCCGTTAAAAGAGGTTTCCGCCTTTAAGATGATATCCAGGATGCAGATCTTGATCTTTTTGAGTTCCTCGATTTGAACATCCAGAAGCCCTTTGTGTTTGTTGCCGATATGTTTATAGGAACGCACCACAATATCGCGGTAACCGTCGGATATTTTCTGCAGCCGCCTGATGGTCTGGGCATACTTGTAGGATATTTGCGCATCCCCCCTGTTTTGCAGGCGCAATACTTTGAAGATGTTCGCCATGATAATGTTGGTCCACAGTTGAATCTGGTTAACCTTTTTTCGCTGCTTTCTCAGTTCGTCCACATCCTGCTCAAATAGCGCATCAAAGGTGAGATCAAAAGATTCCCGAATGGCACCCAAAAGATGGGCCAGATGATCAAATGTGCTGGAGATGGCCATATGGGCGTCATTGATCTTTTTCAGATTGTAAACCCGTTCCTCTTCTTTTTCCTTTTCACGCCCTTTGTGCTTTCTCAGATTGTTCCAAATGATCAGAACCGCAAGTAACATGAGGCCGAAAACCCCCGGCACCTTAAAGTAGTGGATTGCGGAAGCAAAGGCAAAAGAAACCACGAAGGCGACCAGGGCCGTCATAAACCAGCCGCCAATCACCGTCAACACCCCGGTAACCCGGTAGACCGCTGTTTCCCTGCCCCATGCCTGATCGGAAAAAGAGGTTCCCATGGCCACCATGAAGGTCACATAGGTGGTTGACAGGGGTAGTTTCATGGAGGTGGCAAAAGAGACCACGGCACTGGCAACCATCAGATTTACGGAGGCACGAACCAGGTCAAAAGAAGGTTTCGGTCCCTGAAACGCAACTCTTTTGGCGCGGTGGGGATCCATCCGTCGGCGGATACCCCTCCTCAGATTGTGAGGAACCAAGGAACTAACAGTTTGAAAGAATGAATCCACCATCCTCACAATGGTCCGGGAAAGCCAGATCGACTCAAAACGTTCATTTGTCTCGTCCTGATGCCCCAGGCTGATTTCCGTCTCCGTGACCGTGCGGGCCTTCTTGCTGAACCACAACGTCACCACCATAACGATGCCCGCAAGGAGCAGCACCCCTGTCTGGGACTGAACTTTCTGGCTGAGAGCGCTCATGGCAACCGTCAGGGGATCTCCCGCTGCCATGGCGGTTTTGTAGGCGCTCAATCCCGCCAGGGGAACACCGATAAAATTGACCAGGTCATTGGCGGCAAAGGCCATGGCCAGAGCGAAGGTTCCCACCAAAACGATGGGTTTGAAGATATTGACCTTGAAAAAAGAGATGGCAATCTGCAACAAAATGGATGAGATAATGAAAATGCCCAGCAGGATCAGCAGGGAATGGGTTTTGATCCATAAAACCGCCTCAGGCGTCATAAAGGACGCCCCTTTGGCCCCTTTTATCAGAATAAAGAACGTGATGGTGGCCAGGGCAACACCACCCCAGATCGATCCATAACGCTTGAGCCTCTTCTCATAGTCAAAGGTGAAAATCAAACGGGTGACAAACTGAACCATGGCGCCGCAGCAGAACGCCACGGCAATGGACAGGAGAATCCCGAAAACGATCATCATCGCCTTTGCCGTGTTGATGTAGTCCCCCAGTGCCATGGCGCCGCCTTGGTTCTGCATGATTTTGATGGCGGAGGCGGCTACGGCGGCCCCCAAAAGTTCAAAAACAATTGAAACGGTGGTGGAGGTGGGCAGGCCGTAGGTGTTAAAGACATCCAGTAGAAGAATGTCCGTGAGCATGACAGCCATGAAAATGGTAATCAGCTCCGGCATGTTAAAAAACTGAGGATGAAAGATTCCCTTTCGCGCCACCTCCATCATGCCGCTTGAAAAGGTTACACCTGAAAGAATGCCGAGGCTCGCGACAATCATAATGACAAAAAAAGGTGCCACTCGGGAACCGATGGAGGAATTCAGGAAATTGACGGCATCGTTGGTGACGCCCACAACCAGATCGAAAACAGCAAAGAGCAGGAGAATAACAACGGCAATCAAAAATATATCGGTCCCCATCATCCAGTTCCTTGAAAGCAAAAAAGCTCGATTTACATTGTTCGGGAAGAACCCTCCCCCATAACATTTAAGCAGCAGGTTACTATGAAATCCTTGTTTTGAAAAGCATTATTCGGTAGGATATTCTTGAAAGAATTAGACTCTGGAAAATAAATCGGAAATTTTCTGAAAGGGTTAAGATGACGCAAATTCTTGTCATTATTGCCATTGCCTTGGCAATTTTCATGTTGCCCAGACTGGCGGGTAAACGGGTTGAAAAAAATGGTTCGACATTCAGCAGCTTTTCAGAAATCAGCGGATGGCTGCGACTGGCCATCATGGCATCGATTCTCTGGCCGGCCGGCGCCGCCATTTATCTCAAACCCTGGAACGACTACTGGCCGATGTTCTTTTTTGTGGGGATCGGCCCCGTGATACTCTTTTGGGGCATTTTCTGGGTCCTTTCCGGTTTTCGAAAATAGGTGATATTACTTTCAGGCCTTCAAAATGGAGGACATCCATGCGGATCACCATCGCAAAAAAGCTCTGGCTGAGTTTCATTATCCTCATTCTCATTCTTGGAGTATCCGGCGCCATTTTCTATCTGCAGATAGAAAAACTCAACAGCACACTGACACGGTTTTTGTCCGCGCAGGAACCGTTGGAAAATGCTCTGCTCGAAATGGAAGTCAGTATCGGGGAAACGGCCATTTCCGTTCTGGCGTTTGTCCGTGACGGCAACCAGGTTCACATTGAAAATCAGCGGCGATTTCAGAAGAAATTCGAAACATTTCTCACCCGATTCAATACCCTCGCTGCAACCAAGCCGGAAGGATTATATGGCCGGGAAGCCGTCAAATTCTTCAAAGAGCATCTGGCATTATCCAATGAAATTATCGTTCTGGTCAAAAATAGAAAGCGCACACAGAAAACGTTCACCGAACTGGTGGAGGAATTGAACGTCATCATTGATGAAAACATCTCAACCACCGCCGATGAAAACGCCGGCACACTATCGACCCAAAAAGCCGCTGCCATGCTTTTGAAAATTTCATTTCATCGCATGTTTTCAGCGATTGAAAGCTATGAAATCCAGCAAAAACCAAATCTTAAAACTGAAATTTCGAAAGCCGAAGAAGCCTATTTGAAATGGAAAAGCATCTACGCCCGAACCGGTCTCTCCCCATCGGCGGAAGCCTCTTTACATGAAATCAACCGCAAATCAGAAACGACATTTGCATCCGGAGCAGAGATTATCCACATCACGGATCAATTACAGCTGAAAATAGAGGAATTTGAGAAGGGGCTTTTGAAAGTCAGACGGACTTTAAACGAAAAGATTCGTCCCCTCATTCGACAGGAAACGGAAACAATGGCCAAAGCGGCCATTCATCACGGTGAGGTTGCTCTTTCAGTCACCATCGGCATGACCCTTTTTGTGCTCGTGGCCATGGGCGTGGCCACATGGTTAACGACCCGGGGGATCATTCGGTCCGTGCGACAGCTGAAAGAAGGCTCCGACGCTTTTGGAAGAGGAAATCTTGACCACAGAATTGAGCCCGAAGCCAATGACGAATTAAAGGATGTGGCAGAGGCCTTCAATCAAATGGCGGAAAAACGAAAAACCGCAGAACAGCAAGTTCAGGAAAGTGCAGACAAAATCAAACTCTTCTCCTATTCCATTTCACATGACCTTAAAAGCCCGGCCATCGGCATTCACGGCCTGGCCATGCTGCTTCAAAAACAATCGGAAGATTCGCTGGACGAAAAAGGAACTCGGACCTGCAACCAGATCGTCAAAACCTCCGCACTGATTGAAGAGCTGGTCAACCATATCAACACCTTCATTTCAACCAGAGAAGCACCCCTTACCCTTGAAAAAATTCCCATGTACGAGGTTTTGGACGTCATCAGGGACGAAGTGTGGGAACGACTGGAAGCAGCGGGGGTAAAATGGTCTCAACCGGATCACCTGCCGGAGATCAGGGCTGATCGCCTCTCCATGATCCGGGTCATTCGAAACCTCGTGGACAATGCGTTGAAATACGGAGGAGAAAAACTGAGCCGCATTGTATTTGACCACACCGAAAACGAAACGCATCATATCTTTTCAGTGGCCGATGACGGCGCGGGCCTCCAAAAAGAAGAACTGGAAGGGATCTTTGACGCCTTTAAACGGAAGAAAAGCGCTCGCGGCATCCAGGGAACAGGCCTGGGACTCGCCATTGTAAAAGAGATCATGGCACGTCATGGGGGAGAGGCATGGGCTGAGCCGGGAGTGGAACAAGGGGTGACATTCTATCTTTCAATTTCCAAAACCCTGTAACATAAGCTCAAAAAGCCGGAAGCTTATCATTGCCGGCCGGCATCTACCGGCAGAAAATCGAGATCCATGTTCATTTCAAAGGCCAGTGCCGTGAGGTCCTTCCGAACCATTGATCCCTGCCGACCCCCGGGCAAAACGCCCTCCAGCATCATGCTGAAGATGGGCGCACCCGAGAGCGGTGCACTTTTGGTCTCCGTATTCATGGCGCGAATATTAACATCATAGCGGCGCAGAACCCGAACCACCTTTTTAACAATACCGGGATGGTCCATGGAGGTCACCGATAGTTTCAGATGAGATTCAAGGGGATCAAAAACCGCTTCCGGTGCCTGTGCATCATGGAGTGATGTTTCAAAACCCAGCGAATTCAATTCCGAAAGGCCGGTACGGACCTTTTCCAGTTCTTCCACGGAACAGGAAAAGAGCATCATAATGGAAAAACATCCGCCCATGACCGCCATTCGGCTGTCTTCAATATTGGCGCCTTTATCAAACAGGAAGGTGGAAACATCGTCCACGATTCCCGGTCGATCTTCTCCCATGAGAAAAAGTATCGTGTATTTTTTCAATGGCTGCTCCTCAAAAAGTCCATTTCACCCCATCAAGCAGGGTCTTCGTGCCGCCAGTGTTTCGTCCAGGCGCTCCACTCGACACCGTTTGGGAGCCCCTCTCAAAAGATCAGGGGATTCCAACGCTTCCCGGGTCACGATTCGAAATGCCTCTACAAACCGGTCGATCTCCTCCAGAGATTCCGTTTCCGTGGGCTCAATCATGATGGCGCCATCCACCACCAGAGGGAAATAGATGGTGGGGGGATGAAACCCGAAATCCATCAGGCGTTTGGCCATATCCAGGGTGGTAATCTTCTGATCCCTTTGAAATTTGTCTGAAAACACACACTCATGCATGCAGGGCCGGTCGTAGGGAAGGTGCAGAAACGTTTTCAACTTTTCTTTAAGATAGTTTGCATTCAACACCGCCAACTGGCTGGCCTTTTTAAGTCCTTCAGCACCCATGGAAAGAATATAGGCGTACGCCTTGATCATAACGCCGAAATTGCCCACAAAAGAATGAAGCCTTCCCACGGATTGGGGAAAGTCCTCACTCAATTGGTAAAGCCCATCCTTTAAAATGATTCTGGGCGTGGGCAGAAACGGCGCCAGATGATTTGCTACGCACACGGGTCCGGCCCCCGGACCGCCGCCGCCGTGAGGGGCTGAGAAGGTCTTGTGAAGGTTCAGATGCAGCACATCCACACCGCTGTTTCCCATGTGCACCATCCCCATGACGGCATTCATATTGGCACCGTCGCAATACACCTGTCCCCCTTTGTCATGGATAATGCGGGCAATCTCTTTGATGTTTTCCTCAAAAAGGCCCAACGTGTTGGGGTTGGTAATCATAATCCCGGCCGTATCCTCGTCCATCACCCGTGACACCGCATCAGGGATCAGAATGCCCTTTTCTCCCGATGCCACGCGGACGGGCCGATACCCGCAAAGGGCCGCACTGGCAGGGTTGGTGCCGTGAGCCGTATCGGGAATGATGATCTTGTTTCGTTTTATATTGCGGCTTCCCAGATAGGCGTGAATGAGCAGCATCCCCGCCAGCTCACCCTGGGCTCCCGCCGAGGGCTGAAGGCTGACCGCATCCATTGCGGTAATCTCCGCCAGAAACCGTTCCAGTTCCGCCATCAACTGCAAAGCGCCCTGGGTCATAACGGCCGGCAACATGGGATGCAATGCAGCAAACCCTCTTAACTGGGTCACCTTTTCGTTGATTTTGGGGTTGTACTTCATGGTGCAGGACCCCAACGGGTACATGCCGGTATCCACGCCGAAATTCCATTGGCTGAGCCTGGTATAGTGCCGGATCACCCCCATCTCGCTTAAGTCAGGGAAATCGGGACCGTCACCCGCAAAATCATCATGAAGCGGCGCCGACGGCACATCATGCCGGGGCATGGAAAAAGCAGTTCGACCGGGGTTACCCATTTCCCAAAGCAGCGGCTCATCCAGGTTCAAACCGGTGGGTGCCAGAGGTTTGCTCATGACATCACCTCCTCAACGAAGGCATCCATGTGGGATCTGGTTCGGGTCTCCGTCACACAAAGGAGATAGTGATGCTTCAGTTCGGGATACCATGGATAAAGGGGCAACCCGGCCACCATATTCTTTTGGAGGAGCCTATTGTACGTGGCTTCAAACCCGGGTGGGAACTCAACCACGAATTCATTGAAACACGGGCTTTCAAAAGGAATTCGAAATCCCGCCCGCTGCAGGGACTCCCTCAGATAAGCAGCCTTGTCGTAATTGAGCCTGGCCAATTCCCGGATACCCGTTCCCCCGAGTGATGCCATGTACATGGCCGCCGTAAGGGCGCAAAGGCTGCTGTTGGTGCAGATATTGCTCGTTGCCTTTTCACGGCGGATGTGCTGCTCCCGGGTGGCCAGGGTGAGCACAAATCCACGCCGCCCCTGCTTGTCTTCGGTCTGTCCCACCAGACGCCCGGGCATGTTCCGCATATATTTACTCCTGCAGGCGAACATACCCAGCCCCGGTCCTCCAAACCATCTGGGAATGCCCAGACTCTGACCTTCCCCGCAGGCGATATGGGCCCCCTGATCCCCTGGACTTCTGAAAAGGCCATAGGCCAGGGGCTCGGTGAACGCCGTAATAAAAAGCGTGCCGTTTTTTTCACACATGTCCCCTATTTCCGCCAGGCCTTCAATGCATCCCCAGAAATTAGGGGACTGAACGGCCACGGCCGCCAGGTCTTCCATGGCCGTTAAAGCGGAGACATCAGTTCTGCCGTTTGAGAGGTAGGGAAGTTCAACAAGTTCGAGGCCCGCGGGACTCAGATACGTTTTAACCACTTGGCGATAATGGGGGTGCACCAAACCGGAAAGTGCCACCTTTTTTTTGCGGGTAATGCGCGTGGTCATGAGCAGTGCTTCGGCCAGAGCAGAAGCCCCGTCGTAAAGAGACGCGTTGGCCGCGTCGAGCCCCAGAAGCCGGGCCGTCAGGGTCTGGTATTCATAGATACCCTGAAGGGTCCCCTGACTCATCTCCGGTTGATACGGCGTATAGGCGGTGGTGAACTCCGAACGACCCAGAAGATAGGAAATGGTTTCAGGAATAAAATGCTCATATCGGCCCGCCCCGAGAAATACCACGTGAGGATTGTCATCATGACCCGTTACGGCGCTTTTTCCTGAAAGGGCCGCCATGTGTTCATCCAGTTCCCATTCCGTCAACGGTTCCGGAAGATTCGGAATATCCCGGCGGCCACAATCATCCGGAATGTCGGAGAAAAGAGCATCCATGTTTTCAAGTCCCACCGCCTGCAGCATGATCGCAATATCCTCCGGGGTATGGGGTAAATAACGCATGGCTCAGGACTCTTGTAACATTTTGAGATAGGCTTCCCGGCTCAAAATGGTCTCCAACTGTGATGCATCCCCGGGTTTGATCTCAATAATCCACCCGTCCCCATAAGGACTTTGATTCAGCAGTTCCGGTGCGTCTTCAAGGGTCTGATTCGCCCGAATCACTTCACCATCAATGGGCATGTAAAGTTCTGCAACGGCCTTGACCGACTCCACGGTACCGAATTCATCCCCCTTCTTGAATTGATCCCCGGACGCAGGCATCTCCACAAATACCACGTCCCCAAGCTGATCCTGGGCATAATCGCTGATGCCGATGGTCACATTTTCATCCGTTACCCGTGCCCACTCATGGTCTTCCGTGTAACGCAGGCCCTCGGGCAGATCCAGCTCATTGATTTCTTTCATCACATGTCCCCCGAACAGATCATTGGCATTTAAAGTTGATCCCCCTGAAAGGATCAAGACGCTTTACCAATCTTAATCAATAGCCAAACCCACCATGCATGTCAACACCTTTATAAATATGGGTATTTTAGGCAAAATATTACGATTATTATTGAAAATGGATACAATTTGTGGCAAAATGTTTTATCATGATAAAGGATGCAAAATATTGCATAGTTTTTTTCTGGAGCGCCCTAATGACCGCGGGGGACGCACACTGCAACGGGAACGAAGACAAGCTTCGGCAGGCCTTAAATTCTGATCTCCGAGAACAGGGGTTGCATTATGATTCATAATGTCTATCATGAGTTCTTTCTTAAGAGAAAGCACGCTCCGTGCAGTGAACCTATTTTCCTTTAACGGAACCAATATTCAGAAAGAAACGACATGGAACCAAAAAAACAGGTGATAATCAACAGGGACTGGTGCAAGGGATGCGGCATCTGCGCAGCATTTTGCCCCAAGGAAGTTCTGGCCATGGATGATGAGGACAAAGCCTGCTGGGCCAATCCCGAAAAATGCATCAATTGCGGACTTTGTGAACTGAGGTGCCCTGACCTTGCCATTAAACTGGAGGAAAATGAATCGTGAAATCCGGTACAATATTCATACAGGGCAATGAGGCCATTGCCAGAGGAGCGCTTTATGCGGGGTTACAGTTCTTCGCTGGCTATCCTATTACCCCTTCCACCGAAATTGCCGAAATTCTCTCCGAAAAGCTGCCCAGACTGGGCCGAAAATTCCTTCAGATGGAAGATGAGATATCTTCCATGTGCGCCATCATCGGGGCATCCCTTACAGGCTTGAAAGTGATGACGGCCACCAGTGGCCCCGGGTTTTCCCTTAAACAGGAAGCCATCGGATATGCGGTGATGGCCGAAGTCCCTTCGGTTGTGGTCAACGTTCAACGGGGGGGGCCCAGTACAGGCCTTCCCACGGGCGTTGCCCAAGGGGATATCATGCAGGCAAGATGGGGGACTCACGGAGACCATTCCATCATTACCCTCACCGCCAGCAACCTGCAGGATGTATTTCTGATGACCGTGGAAGCCTTTAATTTGGCCGAAACCTATCGGACACCGGTGATTCTGCTTTTTGACGAAGTGGTGGCACACATGCGTGAAAAGGTTTTAGTCCCCGAACCCGGTGAAATTGATGTGGTTGAGCGGCTTCGCACATCGGTACCCGAAGGAACCAACTTTCATCCCTATCTGACCCGTGAAGACGGCAGGCTTCCCATGAGCGATTTTGGAGGGGTCCATCGATATAACGTCACAGGACTGGTTCACGACATGTGGGGATTCCCATCAAACGATCCCAATGTGGCCTATGACCTTCTGCACCACCTGGTAGACAAGATTGAAAACAAAGCCGACCTGCTGGCCCGTTATAAAAAGCATCATACGGAGGATGCCGAAATTCTGCTTATTTCCTTCGGCAGCGCCGCCAGGACCGCCCTGCATCTTGTGGAACAGTGCAGGCAGCGGGGCCTTAAATTGGGACTTCTGGAATTGCAGACCATCTGGCCTTTTCCGCGGCAGTTGGTACGGGACATGTGCAAGGGAAGAACGCATGTGCTGGTAGTGGAAATGAACATGGGACAAATCTGCCAGGAAGTACGAAAGGCCGTCATTCGGCCTGAGAGGGTCTTCCTTGCCAACCGGTTTGACGGAAAATCCATTGCACCGGCGGATATTTTGAACGTGCTCAACATGATTCGGGGAAAAGGAGTATAAGATGGCAGTGAAAGATTACCTTCGCCAGCGCTTCCTGCCGCACATCTGGTGCGCCGGCTGCGGTCACGGCATTATCATGGGGAACATGATACGGGCCATAGACCAGTTGCATTTGAAGAAAAACGAAATTGTGGTGGTGTCCGGTATCGGATGCTCCTCCCGTATGCCCGGATACCTGGACTTTCATACCATGCACACCATTCACGGTCGGGCCCTAGCATTCGCCATGGGGGTCAAAATGGGCCGCCCCGAACTGAACGTGATCGTTCCCATGGGAGACGGGGATGCGCTGGCCATTGGCGGCAACCATCTGATCCATGCGGCCAGGAGAAATGTGGACCTGACGGCCATCATCATGAACAACAATATTTACGGAATGACCGGGGGGCAGTTTTCGCCACTTACACCAACAGGGAAAAAGGCCACCACCGCCGTGTATGGAACCGATTCCAAGCCCTTTGACGCTGTAGCACTGGCCAAGGGTGCCGGCGCAACCTTTGTGGCCAGAACCACCACCTATCACGTAAAGGAAATGGTCGAAATTATCAAAGCAGCCATTTTACACAAGGGATTTTCAGTGGTTGAAATCATGAGCCAGTGCCCCACTTACTATGGCCGGAAAAATAAAATGGGGGGTGCCGTGGAAATTATGAAAACCTATCAGGAAAACACTGTCAAAATCGGTTCTCAAAAAGCGAAAGCATCTCCTGAACTCATCCAACGAGGCATCTTTGTACAGGAAAGCGAGCCGGAATACGTGGAAACTTACCAGGCACTCACGGTAGATCTTCAGAAAGCAGCGCAAAACCAAAAAGGTATTCTGGCAGGAGAGCATCATGGATAAGCGGATTGTGTTCAGCGGTTCAGGGGGTCAGGGGGTTATTACGGCGGCCATTATCCTCGCCGAAGCAGCAGCCGTTTATGAAACAAACCTGAATGCCGTACAAACGCAAAGCTACGGCCCGGAAGCCCGAGGCGGCGCCACACGCGCCGATGTCATCATTTCAGAAGCACCCATACACCATCCCAAGGTCATTAATCCTAATATCCTGATCTGTCTGACCCAGACGGCCTACAACAAGTATGCCGGCATTCTACGGCCCGGTGGCCTCATGCTCACAGACAGTAAGTTTGTCAAAATCGATTTCAAAGTTGATGCCCGCCAGGTGGAATTGAACATGTACCTGGCCGTCATGGAAAAGATCGGCAAACCCATCGTCTTCAACATCTGCATGCTGGGCGCTTTGCTTGAGTTGACGGGCCTGGTCAAACCGGATTCAATCATGAAAGTGTTGAAAGACAAAATACCGCCGGATTTCATGGCCATGAACCAAGAGGCGCTTGAAACAGGTATTCAACTGGTCCGCCGAATCGCTACGAACTGAACCACACTCTCCCCAAAATCGTCGAAAATATTTTCACTTTCTCCATTTCCAGATCAAAGAATCTCTCTTTTTGCTAACCCGTTAACCGTAAAACAGACTCGCCATACATCATCGGCACCAATGTAAATCTTTTCATAGGACGGCGGCTCGGTAAACTGACGGGCCACCGTTTCCATAACGCCGTAATGGGTAACTGCAAGGACCTGCTTTCCGCCAAACTCTTCCCTGAGCATGGAAAAAAACGTCTTTACGCGATTCGTGAAAGCACCACCCGATTCTCCATTGGGATAAGGAAGGTCCGGCGCCGCCTTGTGCTTCAAAATGGTGGGCATCAGTTCCTTTTTCGGTTGCCCCGTGAAATCACCAAAATCAATTTCGCGAAGTCTTTTTGTGTAGACAGGCGTCGGTAACTGCGGCATTACACGTTGTATCAATTTCAATGTTTCCACAGTCCTCGAAAGATCACTACAGAAAACGGCATCAAACGATAACGTTTTGAATTTTTGGGCCTTTTTTAGTGTGGAGGAAATGCCTCGTTCCGTTAAGGGGGTATCCCAGTGACCTTGAACGATTCCCTGGACGTTCCCTTCAGTCTCGCCGTGACGCATCAGAACAACCCGCAGTTTTTTTTCAGCATCCATGACAATAAACTCGCCTCAATTGAAAACGAAATTTAAAGAGTTTATGCTATCATCATTTTTGAAATCAAATCATCCAAAAAAAAGCCCCTCATCTTGAAGATGAAGGGCTTTTAAAATAAATTTCGGCGGCGACCTACTCTCCCACGCAGTCTCCCACGCAGTACCATCGGCGCTGAGGAGCTTAACTGCCGTGTTCGGGATGGGAACGGGTGTGGCCT
>JAJDOH010000098.1 GCA_022340265.1 Deltaproteobacteria bacterium
GGATTCCACATGGACCTGGTGTTTTTCTCCATTGACGGTCAGGTTAATGAGCCCTTCCGGCTGCGGCGCCGGTTCTCCGGCATGGGCTTCAAGCACGTGGGTCTTTAACGCATCAAATGCCTGATATTTGTGGCTGCAATAAGGGCACAGATATTGATTGTTCGCTTCTTTCACCTTTCATGACCTCCTTACGGCAAAAAGTAAAAATAGGCTTAGACCGCCTTCAGGTTTCTCAGGAGTGTGGCCTGGCTGATACGGTTTTCATAATCTCTTTTGAAATATGCCAGGGTATCCAGCACCGGTATGGGGGCCGCTTGGCCCAGACCGCAAAGGGCGCTGTCTTTCATGACCCTTCCCAGTTGCTCCAGCGCGGTGATGTCTTCCACCACACCTTCACCATTCACCAGTCGTCCCAGGATCTCCACCATCACCTCGGTCCCTTCCCGGCAGGGAGTGCACTTGCCGCAGGATTCTTCGTTTAGAAATTCCAGGGTCCGGTATACAAAATCCACCACATCGCGGGTCCCATCAAACACCATGATCGCTCCTGAACCCAGGACCGACTCATAGCAGAGAGGCTTTTGGAACATCCCAGAAGGAATGACTGCACCGGTGGATCCGCCCACCTGCACCCATTTCACATTCTCGGCACCTGCCAGATCCAGGAGTTCCTGAAGCCGGCAACCCATCTCCATTTCGTAGACGCCCGGGTTTTTCACATCTCCGCTCACGCAGAAAAGTTTGGTTCCCTTACTCTCGGAGGTTCCAAAGGCGCTGTACCAGTCAGCGCCCTCTTGGATGATGTAAGGAACATTACACAGGGTTTCCACATTGTTGATGATGGTCGGCTTTTGAAAGAGTCCTTTTTGGGGCGGAAAGGGAGGTCTGAATCTGGACTCTCCCCGTTTTCCTTCAATGGAGTTCATGAGCGCCGATTCCTCACCGCAGATATAGGCACCGGCGCCCTCTTGAATCTCTATTTCCAGATCCTTCAGATATCCCTTTTCACGGCACCGGCCGATGGCTTTTTCAAGATCTTCCAGAAGGCAGTGGTATTCGTCCCGAAGATATATAATGCCTTTTTTAGCACCGATGGCGTAAGCGGTAATGGCCATCCCTTCAAGAAGCAGAAAGGGGTTTTTTTGAAGCAGGTAACGGTCTTTGAAGGTCCCTACCTCTCCTTCGTCGGCGTTGCAGATGAGGTATTTTTCTCTTTCGGGTGCCTTGTGCGCCAGTTCCCATTTCACACCACAGGGAAAGCCAGCTCCGCCCCGGCCTCTGAGCCCGGAAGCCTTGACTTCTGCGATCACGTCTTCGGGCGACATGCCGAGGGCCTTTTTCAGCGCCTTGAAACTTTTGATCTCCCTGATTTCCTCTTTTAAGATCTTCTTCTCTGGCACGGTTCTTTCCTCCGGCTAGTCATGGGATTGCAGGATCGTTTTGATCCGTTCAGGCGTCAGGTTGCCGTATATCGCATCATCCACCAGCATGGCAGGCGCCTGGTCGCAGGCGCCGATGCAGTTGGTCAGTTCAAAGGTGAAACGGCCGTCCGAAGTGGTCTCACCTGGGGCGATCCCCAAGTCTTTTTCGATGGCCGCGGAAACGGTTTCTCCGTTTTGAAGGAGACACGGAACGCTTTTACAGATTCTGACGGTGTGCCGGCCTTGAGGTTGAGTGGAAAGAAAGGAATAGAAGGTTGTGACCCCGTAGACGTCGCTGATGCTGATGCCAATGGCTTTGGCCATGTCTTGAATGACAGCTTCCGATACAAACCCTTTCTCCTTCTGGGCCTCTTTAATTTGATTTAGCAGATCATGTCGCTTCATATCACGCCACCTCCTGTTTCAGTTCTGCCAGCTTCGGATTGGTGAGGGCGGAGGTGGGGCAATGGTCGATGCAGATGCCGCAATCTTTACAGACCTCTTTGTTGAGAGGTATATCGCAGTCCACCACCACTTTGGATAAAAAACCGCGGTAGGCCATGGAGAAGATATCCTTTTTGGCAATCTGGGCGCAGGCCCTGATACAGCGCCTGCACAAAATACAGCGGCCCATATCCCTTTTTACGTAGGGACTGATCTCTTCCACCGCATATTGGCGAGGTTTTTTGACACGGAAACGGGGCGCTCCGGCCTCCTGTTCAGCAGCCAGATTGTGCAGTTCACAATCTCCTGCGCACTCGTCCGTTACACAGGGCCCCGTATGGCCTGCCAGGAGGAGTTCAATGACTGTTTTTCGAGAAGTCACCACCCGGGGAGACCGGGTGTGGATCACCATGCCGTCAGACACCGGCGTGTGACAGGAGGCCACCAGCCGCGGTGCGCCTTTCACTTCCACCACGCATACCCGGCAGAGCCCTTCGGGGGTCAGGTCCGGACGGTGACAGAGGGTGGGAATGTTGATTTCCGCATCCTGGGCCGCTTTCAAAATCGTCGTCCCTTCCAATACGTTTAATGGCTTACCATCGATTTCAATTTTTACCTTGGACATCTTTTCCTCATCTCAATATAACTTACCAGTCTTTATGCTGCTCCATTCATGCCCGCAAGCAGCACCCTGAACAACGTCTAAACCTTTTTGGGGAGAAAGACATCAACCGCCGCCGATCACCATTTCCCCATATTTATGCTGCCTCAAAAAATACCGATACATTTTCATATTATGAAATTATATTTTCACAACATTATAAAAAAAGTTACCAGACCATTCTTGCGGAGATTTTTTCCGCTGTCTTCTGTGCCATTGAGATCAGTTCCCGGTTAATCCTTTCCATGGTCATGGTAAAAATGGAACCTGTGATGCTCACGGCCGCACCGATTCTACTGCTGCCCCCGCCTCTTACGGGGGCGGCCACACAGCGGATACCTTCATAAAACTCCTCATTGTCGATGGCGTAACCCAGCTGTCGAATATTCTCCAGTTCCGACAGCAGATCGTTCATGTTCGTAATGGTGTTTTTTCCGTATTGCTTCAAAGGACGATCCTTATAGAGGGCCATCACCTGGTCATTTGAAAGACCTGAAAGCAGCAGCTTTCCAGACGCTGAAGGGTGCGGATCCGCTGTAAAACCCACGTATGAGGCCAGGGATAGCCCCGATTTTTTGGGAATCATATCCACAGCCGCCACCATCCCCTTCCTTAAAATATAAAGATGGATGGTTTCACCGACCTTTTCCGACAGCTCAACCAAATGGTCGTGGGCAATCTTACGAAGGTCGATATTGTCCAGTATTTTCTTGGATATCTTCAAAAAACCAAAACCCAGCGAGTATTCCTTCGTCCTGGGGTCCTGGGTTACATAATCGTCCGTTAAGAAGGTGCTTAGAATATGATGTACCGTACTGATGGGATAAGCGAGGGTTTTTGATATTTCGGTCAGACTCAGACCGCTCTGATGTTTGCTGAGCAGGGTGATGACTTTCAGGCTTTTATCAAGGGATGAAAGTTTCATTTATTTCTTTCATAATATGAAAATGCTTTTTTGTTTTTTATGCTAGCCAATATTGCAAAATCCTGTCAACAACTTTTTTTGCAACATAAACCATTTCCAGACAGATCGATTTCTGTTACGTTATGTATTGTGAAGAAATTGGAAACAGATCATTTCAAAAAAGTATATTCAACCTCTTTTGGGTCGCTAATTTAGAGTGACAGGATGCCCTTTGCTTTGGTAGGAAAATGGGTATGATGAGTAAAGACCACATCTTAGCCGTTGATGTGGGCACACAATCTTTGAGGGCCTGTATCTTGAAACCGGATCTGGCTCTCCTTGAAAGGCAGAAGGTCTCTTACACGCCTCAGATGAAATCCGGCAATCGGGTGGAAATTGACGCGGAAATTTTGTGGGATGCGCTCATCGGGGCCTGCGGAAAACTGACCTACCGGGACAGGGTACGTGTCATTTCTTTCTCCACCCTCTGCCCTTCCCTGGTACCCATGGATAAAAACGGCAACCCCCTCCACCCAATGATTCTCCATATGGATCGCCGCAGTTATCCGCAGGCCAAATGGGCCTTGGATCGGATTGATGAAGAGACCTTTCTCAACATCACCGGGAACCGACCCGTCCCCGGCGGTATTTCGGTAACCAGCCTGCTTTGGATTCGGGACCATGAACCTGGAATCTATCATCAAAAAGAGGTCTGTTTCGGTCACGCCGTCACCTTTTTTTTTAAACGGTTGACGGATCGTTTCGTCATGGATCCCTCAAACGCTTCGTTCACCGGATTGTTCGATACGGTGGGATACGGTAATTGGGATGAAAGGCTCCTCGGTCCCCTGGAGATCGACAGGGATAAACTCCCTGAAATTGCCCATTCCACAACCATTGTGGGAGAACTGACAGACAAAACCTCCCGACTGCTCGGTCTTCCCAAAAGGATTCCCGTGGTAATCGGCGCAAACGATACCACCTGTGCGGCTGTGGGTGCCGGTGTTTTAGATCAGGGCAGTATCATGAACACTTCCGGCAGCGTGGAAATCCTGGTCCTTTCATTGGACAAACCGCTGGTAAGCAGAAATCATCTGCTCAGAACCCATGCCTATCCGGGCAAGTGGCTGGCCATGCGGACAGTGGGCGCGGGAGGGATTTCTCTGGAATGGTTTCGCAAGAATTTCTGTCGGGAATTAACCAAAGAGACTTTCTATGATGAATATCTCAGCCAGGTTCTCTCATCGGAAAAGGCCCCCGAAGCCAGATTTCATCCTTATCTCGCGGGGGACCGGCACCAAGTCAAAACCAGAAGAGGCGGCTTCTCGCGCCTGACATTGAACACCAGCCGGGATGAAATGCTCTTGGCTTTAAATCATGGAATTGTGGTATTTCAAATGGAAAGCCTCTCGGAATGGAAAAAAAGCGTGCCCCTGTCCAAGACCATCTTTCACGTGGGAGGCGGTGCGAGCAACGCTTATACCGATTACAAGCAGCGCATGTTGAAAGGCTATCAGTTTCAGCGGATGGGTGAGACCACACTTACAGGTGCCGGAAAACTGGCATTGGACGCCCTAAGACCTAACGAAAAGACCCAATGACGCCCTTAATGGAAAACGATGTCAATGAGATATTGAAGGCAGGAGAACACCATCATGGCATTTCCAACCATGGTTAAAATCAAACAAAATTTCGTTTTAAATAAGATTGCTGATATTCCCGGTGAAATCCGTTCAGCGCTAAGCCGAATTGAACTCCAAAAAATCATTTTACCCGGACAAAGGGTCGCCATCACAGCCGGGAGCCGGGGCATTCACAAGATTGACGTCATATTGAAAGCACTGGTCGATGAGCTGAAAAGCATCCATGCTGAGCCCTTTATCGTTCCCGCCATGGGAAGCCATGGAGGCGCCACCGCGGAGGGGCAGAGAAAGGTGTTGGAGAGCTATGGCATCACAGAGGCGACCATGGGCGTTCCCATCCAATCTTCCATGGAAGTCGTTCAAATTGGAGAAGTCCTGGATGGCATTCCTGTTTTCATCGACAAGAACGCACTTTCGGCCGATCACATTGTGGTAGTAAATCGAGTGAAACCCCACACTGATTTCAAAGGGGACATCGAAAGCGGACTCATGAAAATGATTGCCATCGGCCTTGGAAAACAGCACGCGGCGGACGGCTATCACAATCTATTCATGAAATTGGGCCATTACAAACTCATTACGGCTGTCGCCCGTGAAGCCATCAGGAAATGCCCCATCGCTTTCGGACTTGCCCTGGTTGAAAATCAGAAAGATGAAACCCACATCATTGAAGGAATTCCCGCCCATGACATCGAGGCAAGGGAGAAAGAACTGTTGGTCAAGTCAAAAGAGCTGCTTCCGCGAATCCCTTTTGACGACATCGACCTTCTCATTGTTGACGAAATGGGAAAAGACTTCAGTGGTACCGGCATGGATCAGAACGTCATCGCTCGAACAGTTATTACTTATCACATGGTTACGGATCGCCCCAAAATAACCCGCATATTCGTGCGAGACTTGAGCCGGCATTCAGGGGGCAATGCCATCGGCATCGGAAATGCGGATTTCACCACCACACGACTGGTGGAGAAAATAGACCGCAGTTCCTCCTACATGAATGCCATAACGTCTTCCGGCCCGGAAGGCATTAGAATTCCACCCCATTATGGGAGCGATCGAGAGGCCGTTGAAGCAGCGTTGAATACAATTCCCGATAGTAACTCCGAACGGGTGAGAATTGCTCACATCAAAAACACTCTCCATCTGGATGAAATGCTCATCTCCGAAGCGCTTCTAGCGGAGGCCGAAGGAAACAGCGCCGTCAGTGTTGTTGCCGGCCCCGGATCCATGGGGTTCGACGATGATGGAAATATTCATTACGCCTTTTAGAGCTGCCCATCCAATGCGTCTTTACAACCGTTGAACGGCTGGGAAATAGTGGCCTCGTAATGTCTGACGCTTCAAAGGTTAGGAAGAGCGACTCTTGATCACGGCCCCTTCAGCCGCCGAAGACGCCAGTCTTGAGTAAAGCTCAAGATATCCCCTTTTGAACTTGGGTTCCGGCGGTTTCCACCCCTTGAATCTTTCTTTGATCTCTTCGTTAGAAACGTTTAAGTGAAGGGTTCCTTTCTCCACATCGATACTGATTTCATCACCGTCCTTCACAATGGCAATGGGTCCCCCTTCAGCCGCCTCGGGGGAGACATGGCCCACGAAACAGCCGTTGTTGGTGCCGGAAAAACGGCCGTCCGTTATCAGGGCAGTGGATTTGTTGAGCCCCAGGCCGTAGAGATATTTCATGGCCTTGTACATTTCCCGCATGCCGGGCCCCCCTTTGGGACCTTCATAACGAATGACCACCACGTCCCCCTCTTGAATGTTTCTGTTTAAGATGGCCGCATTGGCTGCTTCCTCAGAATCAAACACCCTGGCTTTTCCACTAAACTGATAGAGCGCCGGATCGATGGCGCCCGGCTTGCTGATACCGCTGTCAGGCGCGAGATTTCCTCTCAGTACGGCAATACCTCCCATGTGCCCGAATGGATCTTCCATGGTCTTAACGACATCCGGGTTTTCGGGAAAAAAATAATTGTAGGATTCAAGGTTGTCTTGGACCGTTTCTCCGGTGCAGGTCATGGCATCGCCGTGCAGCAGGGGCATCAGACGTTCCATGACACGGGGGATGCCGCCCGCTTTCCAGAAGTCTTCCATGTTCCACTTAGACGCCGGATTCACCTTGGCGATGTGCGGGGTGGTCCTGTTGAATTTTTCAAAGGTCTCCAGGATATCGACGGGCGCTTCGGCCTCGTAGGCAATGGCGGACAGGTGGAGAACGGCGTTGGTGGAACCGCTGATTCCCATACAGACACGGATCGCGTTTTCGAGCGACTTTTGATTAATGATCTTTCTGGAAGAGACATTTTTTTCCACCAGGTTACAAATGGCAATGCCCGTAGCCCGGGCCGCGCGCAGCCGGTCTGAATGCGTCGCGGGGATTAAAGCGCTTCCCGGAAGGGCCATTCCAAGGGCTTCCGTCAGGCAGCACATGGTATTGGCGGTCCCCAGAAAAGCGCACGATCCGCAGGAAGGACAGGCCAGATCTTCCAGAGCACTGAATTCCTTTAGAGAGACCTTGCCGGCCCGAAACATGCCTAGGGCTTCATCAATGGAAGTTAGATCCGATTTCCGACCGTCAAATTCCACCCCTCCCAGCATGGGCCCCCCGTGAACCATGATAGCGGGGATATCGAGGCGCGCCGCTGCCATGAGCATACCGGGAACAATCTTGTCGCAGGAAGCCAGCAAAACGATGGCATCCAGGCGGTGGGCCTGCACGCAGATCTCTATGGAGTTGCAGATAACTTCTCTGGAAGGCAGAATGAAGTGCATACCGTCATGGCCGTTGGCCACTCCGTCACAGGCCCCGATCACGCCGAATTCCACCGGTGTTCCGCCCGCACGGTAGATGCCCCATTTAACGTGTTCACTAACCTGGTTCAAATTGAAATGCCCCGGCACCAGGGTATTCCACGAGTTGGCAATGCCGATCATGGGTCTTTGAAGGTCATCAGTTGCGTACCCCATACTTTTGTAAAGGGCCCGATAAATGCCGTTTTCCGTCCCTCTCAGAATCTTTGCACTAGGCAATTCCCTTTCTGACATTTAGACCTCCCTTGGAAACAACCATCATAAGATTTAATCTATCGATACAATACGGATGTAAACGCGTATTTATCTCCTCTAAAATAATTTGCAAAATGACACAAAGGCCATTTGCTTGCGTCATACATGGTCCGTTCCATGGCAAGCATCGGATCCCCCAGCGAAATTTGCAGCAAAGAGGCTTCATGGCGGGTGGCTTTGACCGCCTGCAGACTTTGCACGGCATACGCCACGGACAGTTGATATTTTTCTTCCGCGAGGGCGGAAAGAGATCCCTGACCCAGATCTTCTTCCAGTAAACCAGGACAGTATTTCTCAGGTATGTAAGCGTAATTCACTGCCAGAGGCGTTTCATTGGCCAATCGTACACGGATAATCTTGATGACCCGATCACCGCTTTCGAGACTCAGTTTCTCCATGAGTTTGGTATCGGCTTTGATTACCTTTTTTTCTATGACTTGGGAACTCGGCACCAAACCCTTCCTTTTAATGTCTTCATAAAAGCCGACCAGCTGCGTGGCTTCTCTTTCAATCTTCCTCTCCGAAATAAAGGTGCCCGAACCTTTCTTTCGAACCAGCATACCATCGCTTACGAGCTTTCCCAGCGCCTGCCGCATGGTCATCTTGCTCACGCCGAATATCTGGGCCAGCTGATCCTCGGGGGGTATCCGGGTGTTGGGTGCCAGATGTTCTTTTTTGATGACATCAATCATGGCTTCACTGATTTGAAAATATAAAGGGACCGGACTTGACTTGTCGATCAGATGAGTCATTTCCGCAAAGAGAGATTCGGCATCCTTTTTTATCATAATGTTAGCACCCCTTTTCTTCGAACACTTGGGCAAGATCCCTTTTCAATGATTCATTGGGAAAGATGTTTCCACCTGTCCAGGACAAGGACCTGGGGGTTTGCAATGTTCTTGGGTCTTCGCCCGGCAAAAAGATCGATAACGCACTGCGCTGCTTCCGTGGCCATGCGAATGACGCATTCACGGGTGAGAGCGGCCGAGTGGGGTGTCACGAGGATATTGTCCAGCTCCAGCAACGGGTGATCGGCCGGCACCGGCTCAGCACTGAAGACATCCAGACCCGCCCCCAGAATTCTTTTGGCTTTCAATACACTGTACAGGGCGTCTTCATCGATTAAAGACCCGCGCGAGGTATTGATAAGAACGGTTTCAGGTTTCATCCACGAAAGCTCACGTTCACCCACCATATTCCGGGTATGATCGGTCAGCGGCACATGGATGGATATGACGTCTGAACTGCTACAAAGTTCCTGCATGTCGGGAAACCGGACCCATTCTTTAAAGGTTTCTTTGGCTTCTTGCGACAAAAATGGATCATAGGCAAGGACATTCATTCCGAAAGTCTGTCGGCAGCATCGTCCCAATTCGGAACCGATACGACCAAAACCGATCACCCCGAGGGTCTTGCCCCTCAAATCGCCGGAGAGGTTCTGATAGCGAATCGCAAAATTCCCTTTGCGCATTTCCCGGTCCATCAAGGGAAGCTGTTTGGATAAAGCGAGCATGAAAGCCAGCACGTGCTCCACCACGCTACTGGTGTTGACCCCCAGATTGGACGTTACCATCACTCCCCGTTTTGTTGCCGCGGGTACGTCCACATTATCCAGCCCGCCGCCGGTTCGAGCCACGATCTCCAGGTCATCGGCATGGGAGAGCAATTCTTGGGAGATCTTAATCCCTGTTCTCAACACAATTCCGTGCGAACCCGCAAGCATCGGTCTTACCGTTTCAGGTGAAGGATCCGCAGCCGTTATGATCTCGCAGCCGGCATTTTCAAGGGCTTTTACAGCTTCAGATTCGATGGGCTGGGGGAGCAGTACCTTTTTTGGCATAAGTTTTCTCATTTTTTGTATTTTGTTTTATCATTAATTGGTTAAACCTAAATCGCAACCTGTTGGACATTGAATCCCTCACCCGAGGCAATTAATTCCAAAGAAGAGCGATATTTATCTATACCTCTATACTTAGAAGGGTCCAGGTTGTCAATAAGCTGCAATAAAAATCATCAAATAGTCCAGTTAAATGCTATTTTTTTGGCTTCGGCAAAACAAGCAGACCTCCTTTTCACACGGCGGCCCATACTGAGCAAATTTTTATTATATCTTATTTTGAGCATTTTTCCAGACATTCCATCAACATGAGGCTTATTTTTCTGGTTCTCCTTAGCTCTATGCTTTTTCCTTGACAATGATCGGCATGGCTCTATAGGATTAACAATAGTATAGAGGTATAGGTTTTTCACCCATAACTTTCTCGGATGAACGAGTTTTTACATTGAGGGGTCTCATGAATTATGGTCTTGAAGGAAAAGTGGCTGTTATCACCGGTGCCGGGGGTGCCATCTGCGGTCAGATCGCAAAAGCGTTTGCGAAAGAAGGTGTCAAGGTGGCCATCTGGGATATATCACAGGATGCAGCAACCGAGATGGTTGATGAAATCCTGGCGCTTAATGGAAATGCCATAGCGGTCCAGTGTGATGCATGTGAAAAAGGCCGTGTTGAAACCGCGTTCAAAGAAACGCTTTCCGCCTTTGGAACCGTTGATATTCTTGTAAACGGCGCCGGAGGAAGTCGCAAAGAAACCACCACATCAGACCAACTGGCCTTTTTTGACATTGCACCTCAGGATATGCAGTCGATTATTGCACTGAATTATTTGAGTGCCGTTTTGCCTTCCCAGACAGTCGGCCGTATTTTTGCGGAAAAGAAATCCGGGGTAATTCTCAATATCTCATCCATCGCCGGCATTCTGCCGCTCACGCGCGCCATTTCGTATTCCGACGGAAAAGCCGCTGTAAACAGTTTTACAAGGTGGCTGGCCGTCCACATGGCCCAGGAATATTCTTCTGACATTCGGGTCAATGCCATTGCACCCGGATTCATGCTGACAAAACAGAATCGATTTCTTTTGATTGACGAAAAATCTGGTGAGATGACCGAGCGGGGGAAACAGGTTCTCAACAGCGTCCCCATGGCACGTTATGGAAACCCGGAGGAAATCGTCGGCGCCGCTTTGTGGCTGGTCTCTGAGATGGCAAGCTTTGTAACCGGGGCGGTGATACCGATAGACGGCGGATACAGCGCCTTTTCTGGGGTATGACGAACCCGGCTGTATCGCATTGATCAACACCCATGTTTGCGGAGGAATTTAATGAAAAATGACATCAAAGGTGTATTCGCACCGATTACCACACCGTTTGTAAACGAAGAACTATCCATTGAACAATTCAGGGAAAACGTACGAAAATACAGCGAAACGCCTCTTGCAGGTTTTTACGTTCTCGGAAGCAACGGAGAAGCCAAGAGTCTCACCGAAGATGAAAAGCTGAAAGTACTCGAGGCGGTCATGGCCGAAAAGGCACCCCATCAACTGGTTATGGCCGGCGCGGGATATGAATCCACCCGTCAGAGCATCGCTTTTTCCAAAGTGGCCCAATCCATGGGCGTGGACTTTGTAACCCTTCTAACCCCTTCATATTTCAAAAAACGGATGACCGACGAAGCAATCGCAAAGTATTTCGAGGACGTCGCAAATGCCGTTTCCGTTCCGGTGATTGCCTATAACGCACCCGGATTTACAGGGCTTACCATCTCTCCCGGAGTCATTGCTCGTATCTCCCGCCACAAAAATATCATTGGCATGAAAGATTCGTCGCCCGGTAATATGGGCAAATATCTGGCAGCGAAAGCCGAAGGGTTTGCCGTCCTGGCCGGGAGCGCCAGTATTCTCTTGACCGGAATGGTGCTGGGCGCGTCGGGCGGCGTGGTCTCCCTTGGTAACGCGTTTCCGCACAAATGTTGTGACCTCTATGACCTTTATCAAAAAGGGGACATGGAGGGGGCTCTCAAAACCCATTACCTGCTTTTTCGTCTGAACCAGGCGGTTTCCGGCAGTTTCGGTGTGGCCGGCGTGAAATATGCCATGGATGTGGCCGGTTACCACGGCGGTGACCCCAGGCTTCCCCTTCTGCCCATCACGGAAGACGGCAAAAGAAGCATTGATGCCGCCATAAAGGCTGCCGGGCTTAAATAACAATCAAGGAGGATGCAATGAAATATCTGGTCAATATCGAGGACAAGGCGCCGGACGAGGACAAACGTTCTTTAAGGTATGTGGTAAAAAACCGTGACGATGGGACGCTCAGGGACACTTATTTCCTGGTCGATCCCGAGGACTCTCCCTCCAGAAATTTGAAAATGGGGCACACCATTATTTACCCGACGGGAAAAACCACCGGCCATGCCCATGACGATATGGAAGAGGTTTATTATGTGCTGTCCGGCAAAGGGACCATGGTGGTGGGCGAGGATGAATTTCCCATAAAACAGGGCGACGCCTTTTATGTTCCTTTTGGCGAATATCACGTCACCTACAACACGGGCAATCAGCCCCTGGCCATTCTGTGGGTAACCGGTCGTGTTGAAAAGGGATAAACAGGAGCCGATAATGAAAGCGTATAAGATGCTCATCAACGGTCAGTGGCTGGATTCGGAAAGCGGAGAATCCTTTGAGGTCATCAATCCCGCAACTGAAGTACCCTTTGCAACAGTGCCCCGGGCCACGAAGAATCAGGTGCAGCAGGCTCTCGAAGCGGCCGAACGGGCCTTTCCGGCCTGGTCTGCGCTCTCCCCTGAGCAAAGGGGAGCCTTTCTTTGGAAGGCGAGCCGCATCCTTGAATCCCGCAAAGAAAAGATCGGTGGTCTCATGACCCAGGAGCAGGGAAAACCCATGAAGGAAGCGGTGGGTGAAATTGAAAAAGCGGTCGAGATGCTTCAGTATTTTGCTGAAGAAGGAAAAAGGGCATACGGCAATATCATCGCCAACACGGACCCCATGGATCAGAGCCTCGTGGTCAAACAGCCGGTGGGTGTCGTAGCAGCCCTCTCCGCATGGAATTATCCGGTGGAACTGACGGGCTGGAAGGCGGCTGCATCCCTGGCTGCGGGATGTACCATTGTTGCCAAGCCCCCAACGCTCACACCGCTTTCACCCCTTGAGTTCTGGCGGTGTCTGGTTGACGCGGGTATTCCCAATGGGGTGATCAATGCGGTTACCGGTTCCGGCAAGGAGGTGGGACGAGAGCTGGTTGCCAACCCAATGGTCAAAAAGGTCGCTTTCACCGGATCACTGCAAGTGGGCCTCAAAATTCAGGAGCAGTGCAAGGATTCCATTAAGAAGATTTCCCTGGAACTGGGCGGACACTGCCCCCTCATCATCAGTAAAAACTGTGACCTTGAAAAAGCAGTTAAGGGCGCCGTCAGAAGATCTTTTAGAAACATGGGGCAGATCTGTATTGCCATCAACCGAATCTATGTTCAAAAAGATATTCACGAACCGTTTCTGGATGCCTTCAAGAAAGAAACGGAAAAGCTCACCATGGGAGACGGATTTAAGAATCCGGATTACGACCTGGGCGCCATGGCCAGTCTTGAAGGACTCGAAAAAAGCGTTCGTCACGTGAAAGATGCCGTTATGAAGGGCGCAGAAGTGGTGACGGGTGGAAAAAGACCGGAAGGCCCGGAATATGAGAAGGGATATTTTTTCGCACCGACCATTCTGGCCGGATGTGACCATCAAATGCTGGTCATGACCGAAGAGACGTTTGGTCCGGTCGTGGGCGTTATGGCTTTCGATACCCTGGATGAAGCCATCGGGCTCGCCAACGATACCCCGTATGGGCTGGCCGCTTACGTATTTACCAATGATCTTAACGAGATGGGAAAACTCTCCCGGGAACTGGATGCAGGGAGTGTGGCCGTCAACAATGTGGATGCAGGCGTCATGAATGCGCCCTACGGCGGTTGGAAGCAGAGCGGCATCGGCCACGAACACGGCCACGAGGGCCTGGAAGAATACCTCAATTTAAAGCATATCAGAATCAGATATCAGGAACCCTGAGTCACAACTGGCGACTTTCGCTGAAACATTAAAGAGGGGAAGCAGTGTATGGAAAAGGCGTACGTGATCGGAATCGATATCGGAACATCGGGATGCAAGACCCTCATCATCGATCAGTCGGGAAACACTGCGGTAAAATCGGTAGAGGAATATCCGTTGTCCACCCCCCGTCCAGGCTGGTCCGAACAGGATCCCGAACACTGGTGGCAGGCCGTAAAATCCACTTTGGGAAAAGCCCTGGCGGGTTTTGATCGGCCGGAATCAATCAAAGGCATAGGCCTGAGCGGCCAGATGCACGGACTCGTGGCCATTAACAAAGATGGTGAAGTTCTGAGACCCGCCATCCTCTGGAACGATCAGCGTACGGAAAAACAATGCCGTGAAATCCATGCGGCCGTGGGCGGCATTCAGGGGCTGCTGAAACTGACCAACAACCGGATGCTTCCCGGATACACCGGCGGCAAGATCCTGTGGGTTCGAGACAATGAGCCTCAAATCTACGACAAAATTCACACCATTCTCAACCCAAAAGACTACATTCGATACCGGTTGACAGGCGAACTGGCCACTGAGGTCTCGGATGCCTCGGGAACCGGATTGTTTGATGTTCGGAAAAGAGACTGGTCCTATACGCTCCTGGATCAGCTCCACATCCCCAAAGAATGGTTACCCCGCTGTTACGAATCCCCTGAAATCAGTGGTCAGTTGAAAGAGCGGCTTTCATCGGAACTGGAACTGTCAAAAAACCTCCCTGTTGCAGGCGGCGGCGGTGATGCGGTGGTCCAAACCACGGGAACCGGATTGGTAAAACCGGGCATCGTTGGAACGACCATTGGAACCGCAGGGATCGTGGCCATGGCCCTGGACAGTTGCAAAGAGAATCCCGAAGGTAAGCTTCAAATCTTTTGCAACAACACACCCGGGAAATGGCACACCATGGGCGTAACCCTGGCCGCGGGGGGCTCACTCCGCTGGATCAAGGATACCCTTTGCGCCTCCGAAAGCGCCGTGGCCAAACGGACGGGGCAGGACGTTTATGAAATTCTGAGCGAAGAGGCGTCCAAGGCAAAACCGGGATCAGAAGGGTTGTTTTTTCTACCTTACCTGATCGGCGAGCGTTGTCCCCATGCTGATCCCCACGCAAGAGGCGGATTCGTGGGACTGACCTTGCGACACGATCGGAAAGACATCCTGCGGAGTGTGTTTGAAAGCGTCATGTACAGCTTGCGAGATGTGGTGGAACTTATTCGGGAGATGGGGTATACTGTCAAGCAGGTGCGCACATCCGGCGGAGGCGCCCTGAGCCCCCTTTGGCGGCAGATTCAAGCCGATGTCTTTGACAGTCAGGTAATCACCGTAAGCGGCAGTTCCGAAGGAGGGGCTTATGGTGCGGCCCTCGTGGCAGGTGCCGGGGTGGGCCTCTGGAAAAACGTGGAAGAGGCAGTCGAGGTCCTCAAAGCCGAGACAAGAGATGACCCCATTAAGGAAAATGTTCATCTTTATAACCGTCTTTTTCCAATTTACCGAGATTTCTACAGCTCGCTGAAGGATGGCTTTGACCGCATTTCTGAAATATACGCATGAAATTTACTCAAAACAACATTCCTGAAGACAATATGTTGAAGGCAATCGTATTCGATTATAATGGTGTGCTCGTAGACGATCTGAGAGTCCATGAGGAGGCCTACCTTTTTGCCGCAAAACTTCACAACCGACCTTTATCGAAAGAAACCGTCCAACGCTATGTATCCTATGCCATCGATAAAAAAAGAAAATTTTATTTTGGTGACATATCCGATCAGGCATGGGAAAATATTTTAAGAACCAAGACCGAACGCTATTTCGAAATCGCCTCTCAGAAAAGCCTTGTTTTCCCCGATGTAAAAACGATACTAGGCTCCCTGTCAAAAAAATACACTCTGGCCCTCATGAGTAACACAACCCGGGAGAATTTCACCGGCGTTTTCCCCGCGGCGATTGCCTCTATTTTTAAGGAAACCCTTTTTGCCGACGAGGTGGATAACCCAAAACCGTCACCGGAACCGCTTCAAACGATAATGGGTCGGCTCGGCGTAAACAAAGACGCATGTTGTTATGTGGGGGATTCTCTGCTGGATGTTGAAATGTCCAAAAGCGCAGGGGTAACGGTTTTTGGTGTGGCAACGGGCCACAACTCCCTTGATGAATTGCGTCATGCGGGCGCCGATTATGCAGTGAACCGCCTCAGCGAAGTGGAAAGAATTCTGATGGGCTGAAAGAGGCGGGTCCATTTCGATTCTCAAAGGCATGATGTGTGCCATCATCTTGATCGAAGGGGAGAAGCAAATGCAGCGATATATTACATTCGGAGAAATCATGTTGCGGCTGAAAGCCCCCCACCAGGAGCGGCTTTTTCAGACCCCCTATCTGGAGGCGACTTTTGGCGGCGGTGAAGCGAACGTGGCCGTGGGACTGGCCCAATTCGGGCTGCGCGCCGCTTTTGTATCCGTTATTCCGGACAACGCCGTGGGAAGTGCCTGCGTAAAGGAGTTGCAAAAACAAGGCGTTGACACCTCCTTTATTCTGAGAGCCGGCGAGAGACTCGGCATTTATTTTCTGGAACCGGGTGCCAATCAGAGACCCTCCAAAGTCATCTACGATCGCTCGCATTCAGCCATTTCAAGTGCTCTGTCAGGGGACGTGGACTGGAAGAGGGTTTTTGAAAATGCCACATGGTTTCATATCAGCGGCATCACACCGGCCATTTCACAGTCGGCCGCGGATCTCTCCATGGAAGCGGTTAGACAGGCCAGAGACATGGGGATCACGGTATCCTGTGATCTGAACTTCAGGAAAAAGCTGTGGCGATACGGAAAGACAGCTCCGGAAGTCATGCGGGAAATTGTTCAATATGTCGACGTTGCGGTTGGAAACGAAGAAGACTGCCAGAGGGCCTTGGGAATCAAGGCGGATGTGGAAATCGAATCAGGAATTCTTGAAGTGGAAAAATACAGAACCCTCACGGAACGGGTTCTGGAGCAGTTTCCCAACCTGAATCACGTCGCCATCACTTTGCGCGAAAGCCATTCGGCGAACCACAACGGCTGGTCCGCCGTCATGAACGACGGCCGTGACTTTTTTGTTTCCAAGCAGTACGATGTTAGAAACATTGTGGATCGAGTGGGAACAGGAGATACTTTTGCCGCCGGTTTGATTTACGGCCTCAACAATCTGGAAAATCAAGCAAAGGCCCTCCAGTTTGCAGTGGCGGCATCCTGTCTGAAGCACTCTATTCCGGGAGATCTGCCGCTTCTATCCGTTGAAGAAGTCAATAACCTGGTTCAAGGTTCGGTATCGGGGAGAGTGCAACGATAATAATTCAAATTTCCTCGAATATTCAGTTCCCCATCAAGGAGAGCCATATGCCCGAAAACCCGTTGATCGATAGATTGGAAGAGTTTGCCGTCATCCCTGTTATCGCCATCGAATCAACAACCCTTGCCCTACCCCTGGCAGACGCCCTCATCAAAGGCGGGCTGCCGGTTGCAGAAATCACCTTTCGCACCGCCTCCGCAGGAGAAGTTATTAAAATCCTAAACAAAGAACGCCCGGAACTCTTGCTCGGCGCAGGCACCATTCTGTCCGTGAAAGATCTGGTGCGTGCCAAAGAATATGGTGCACGGTTCGGCGTGGCGCCCGGATTTAATCCCGAGATCGTTCAAAAGGCCCGGGAGATTTCACTCCCCTTTTTTCCGGGGGTCATGACACCCACTGAAATCGAAAAAGGACTGTCCATGGGGATGAAACAGATGAAGTATTTTCCAGCGGAGGCAAGCGGCGGCGTCAAAATGCTCAAAGCCATATCGGCACCTTTCGTCCATCAGGGCGTTCGGTTCATCCCCACGGGGGGCATCAGCATAAGCAATCTGGCTGATTACCTGCTCCATGAATTCGTGCTGGCGGCTGGCGGTACCTGGATCGCGTCCAAAGCCATGATCTCCGAAAAGAAGTGGGACATCATCGAAAACAATGCACGACAGGCAAAAGACCGTGTTCTGGAAATCAGAAACGCATAACCTCGTCAAAGGAAGGGAGATACAGCAATGAAAGCCCTCGTTCTGGATAAACCGGGAAAATTGAATACATTGAGAATCGCTGACGTACCGATGCCCGAACCCGGCCCGGGAGAAGTTCGCCTGAAAGTAAACGCTGTGGGTCTGAATCCTGTTGACTACAAGGTAGCGGCGTCGGGTGTGCCCGGGTGGGAGTATCCTTTCATTTTAGGCCTTGATGTGGCCGGAACCGTTGATACCCTGGGCGAGGGTGTTCTGAGTTGCCAGGTTGGAAATGAAGTATTTTATCATGGCAATCTGGCCAAGCCGGGAGGATATGCGGAATATGCCGTGGCGCCCGCCCACATCCTCGCCAAAAAACCTGTCATGGTTACGTTTGCCGATGCGGCGGCCATCCCCTGTGCCGGGATGACCGCTTACCAGATCCTATCCCGAAAAATTCCCGTTAAACAGGACCATAAGATCCTGATTCACGCGGCGGCAGGCGGTGTCGGGGGGTTTGCCGTTCAGATCGCCCGAAACATGGGGCTCGAAATTATGGCCACCTGTTCAAAAAGAAATTTCGACCATGTTCGAAAATTGGGCGCCGACCACCTGATCGACTACAATACCGAAGATGTTACCCAAAGAGTGTTCGATATCACCGGTGGCCGAGGGGCTGACATTGCCATCAACACCGTGGATCCCGAAACCGCAACGAAGGACATGGAACGGCTCGCTTTTGGCGGCCATCTGGCCTGTGTTGTGGGACTTCCCGATTTCTCAGTCATCGAGCCGTTTACCAAAGCCCTTTCCATCCATGAAAGCGCCCTGGGGGGTGCCCATCTCTCCGGCGACAGAAAATCCCAGGAAGATTTGGCCGCCATGGCCGACGAGCTCATTACCATGCTTCGGGACGGTAAAATCGTGTCCCTCTTGAAAGAGACCATCTCCATGGAAGAGATTCCCCATGCACTAGCGCGCCTGGAAGAACGGCATGTCACCGGAAAGATTGTCGCTCAAATTTAGGCCATCGGCCAGTGGGATTTCAATTATGAAATAACGACATCGAAAAAAAATCTTGACAAGCCCTTTCTGTTTTGCGATAAATTCTGAAACACTTTTTCATAATA
>JAJDOH010000110.1 GCA_022340265.1 Deltaproteobacteria bacterium
CTTTCTCTATAATTTTCATCAACAGCCTGCCTCCAATCGAGACCGACTATCGATGAGCAAACCTCTCAGGGGAAGAAGATATTTTGTTTAAGGGAAGAAAATTGAAGAAAATGTTTCAAAAATGATTGGTATGGAAGAAAAGCCAATGAAGAAAATTCTACATCTCCACGCCGGTTACATATCTGTATATTCAAAACGGCGCTGACAAAACATTCAGAGCATGAAGAAGATTTTGTGATAGACAGCCTTCAGTCAGGTGGTGTCATCACCAATTACTTCTGTACCTCCTCGTGCGGCCACTGCCTGTACTTCTGCAGCCCAAAATGGAAGAAGGACTATATAGAAAAAGGGATGCTGGCCAGATTATAGAAAAAATCAGGAGGCTTGGGTGCATGTCGATTCACATCGGGGGCGGAGATCCCCCACGCCAAAAGGTTATCTCCGTGTTAGCGAAGCTGGTCTTTTTCTCTTTGGTAGAACGTGAGCTCCCACACAAAAGTAGCTGAATCATGGCGAAGGATGTAGGTTGAATAGTCGCCTCCCAAAACCTTGAAGTACCGGTGTTCCGGATCAAGCCAACGATCAACGACCTCTGTGACTTCAATCAATTTTTCTTCTAACCAAAACCGTCGAGGAGTTTCCTCGCCTCTATACCCAGAATAACAATCAACCCGGATCTTCACAGTCCCCCCACAAGACCTATGCCCAAGCATTTCTCAAAACAAGGCCGACCTTGGTACCCAGTACGCTGCCCCCCCGTGAGATGCAAAAGCAAGATCGACACGAAGTGTTCTCAAGAAACCACCTTAAGGATCTTAGCCTCCCTATTGTCGGGCCTCCCAGGAATATTCTTTGGGTACCCCACAACGATTGGAGCAACGATTCTGTAATCCTTAGGCATCCCGACTTGCTCCCGAACCTTGGGGTCTTGGATACTTGTGCCAAGCCCGACCCAGCATGTGCCCAAACCCCTCGCAGCGGCCGAGAACATGAAATAGGAAGCCGCAAGAGCACAATCCACGTGCAAAGAGCGAATATCTTTGCAGCCCCCAATAAATACCAGGCACGGTGCATTATAAAAAACATTGAAATCTTTGTCTCGAAGAACAGACTCATATTTTTTCAGGGGAGCTTCAGGGTTCGTCTCGATAAAAGACAAAATGTTCCGCTTGCTTTCATCAGAAAGCTTCTTGATCCACTCCTTGTTGTTCACAACTATAAACCTCCACGGTTGCCCATCTCCTGAGCTTGGAGCAAAACAACTATCCCTGATGATCTCTTCAACAAGATCTAAGGAAACAGCCCTGTTTTCATAATCTCTAACAGATCGTCTCTTACTGAGTAATTCAAAAAAATCAGCCATTTCTATAATCCCTCCAATGAAATCGACGCTTTCTGTTGGTTTAAGTATGGATCGGTACCAGCCCTCTCGCTAAACCACTTTTTGTAGCTCCCAAGCCATACCACCCACTTCGATAGATACCATAGGGAGCCAACTACAGTAAATATGCTGTTTGTTTTTTGGCCTTCTTCCTTTATCCCGCATAAAACGGCCCATTCCCGGTCATCGTCAACCTCTCAGAGGCCCCGTATGATGATACTGCCGATGTTCTAATCCAGGGAAAAGCGGGGGACGTTCTGCCAGAAATATTTAATCAAGTGAATCCGTAGAGGGGAAAGTGTCTTTTCGCAGTGCTGCAAGAATGCTGCAAAAACAAAAAAGGACCTAGCTTAAAACAGCTAAGTCCCTGTAATAACTGGCGCGCCTGGAACGACTCGAACGCTCGACCTGCGGATTAGAAGTCCGCTGCTCTATCCAGCTGAGCTACAGGCGCAAATGTTGCTATTGACGACTTTTAAAAGAAACTCTTAAATAAAACCTCAGTGCCTTTTGCTCCCGTGTCCATTCAAGACTTCTCTTAATACAACGTTGGTTTTCTCTTCGAGTTGCCCAAAAATTTGGGCGACGGCTTTTAAGCGGATCAAACTTTCCCTTGTCTTTTCTTTGTGAGGAAGATTGATATGATCTTCATTTAACAAAGCTATCAGGCGATTCATACGATGCAGGTTGAAAACATCCGTATCCTTATAAAGAAGATTCACCCATTCGCTCTTTAAAGATTCGGGTATTTGTTTGTAACCGGCCAGCAGTTCCTGATTTTCACCGAGATAGAGGGACCTGTAGAGATCTTCGATATGTCGCATTACCATTTTGGCGTCTTTTTCGTCAACCTTTCTTTCGCTGATAAGCGCGCTCCATTTATCTTCAATTTTCATTTTCAACCAGCTTCTGCCCTGTTCAGGTGAGGGGTGGAGGGTCAGAAACCGGTTTTGAATCTGCTTCAGGTCAGCCGTCAGATCGCCTCCCGGGACGTCTTCCAGTTTGTTGAGAAGTTCGTTCAGGCTGTTGATGGCCTTTTGGCGGAGAGATGCTTCTTTTTTTCCTTCAAGAAGCGTTCTTTCCCATTGGTCCCTCAAGAACCCCATTTCCAGTTTGATCAAAGAAAAAATGAGGCCGGATTTGGTAATCACATTTCTGAGGGAATCGGCCAGTATATTGCAAGAATGAAGCCTGTCTTCGGCCAGGGCCCTTGCTGCCTCAAGGGATTGCTCTCTTAACTGGTAAGAAAGCAATTCGGTGCCCAGTGCCCGTGACAGTCGTTTGATGACCTTGGTTTCATTGCCACCGATTCTGATGGAATAAGGTTGAAAATGTATTTTGATGACCGCGGCAACAACGTAATCGCTGTTCTCCCAGATGGTTTCACCCGCATAATTTTCGGGATAAACCATGGGACGCATTTCCCCCAGATAAAGATCTTTCTTCCTGATCAGCACCGGTTCCATGTGATGGAAATCTTTCCAGATGCCTTCCACCTGAAGCCTTACACTACGGGCATCGTTTCTCGGGTCTTCAGCGGTCCAACTGGACTGTCTCTCCACACACCATGCCATGGCTTCCAGGGGCCGACCGGGTTCGTCGCGGTATTCATTCCATGGTTTCCCCGGGGGATTGTAATCAGATACTTCCGGCAGGCCCCACGAAATCTTCTGCCTGTTTTCGTCAATAATTCCAGATGTAATGCGGGTCGTCACCATTTCGGGCAGAATGCCGACACGGTATACGGTTCCTTTAAAGGCATTTGGCAAACAGATCAAAATGCTTTCAATGATTTCCTTGCAAGCATTTTCCAGTGCCTTTTGTTCTATCTTAATGGCCAGCAACAATCATTCCTCAACCCACCGAACAGGGTGAATTAGTCATTCAGAGTGGAAATTTCAACCCAAATTCTTATCACAATTAGAATCACAAAATCCAACACTGTAGCGATTTTGCAGATTTTGTCAATGAATAATGAATTCGAATTGTCAGGCATCCATTCCTTTTTTTTGTTTGACAATCTTCACCAGCTCAGGAACGGTGTCACCGGCGTTCCCTTTGAGAAACACATCGGTAATGGAATCCGTCAAGTGCGTTTCTTCTTTGTTAAATTCAATGATATTGGCACCATTTCGCTTGGCGAGGGAGGGAATAGCGTTAACCGGTGAAACAACGGCCGAGGTTCCTATCACCAGGAGTGCCGAGGTGGAAGAAGCGAGCTCAAAAGATCGGTTCATGGCTTCCTCGGGAATCATCTCCCCAAAAAATACGATATCCGGTTTCAGGATTTTTTCACATTCGCAACGAGGAAGATGTTCCTTTCGTTTGTCGGCAGTCAGGTACTTTCTGCCGCACCAGAGACAGGAGAGGGTGCTGGCATTCCCGTGGTATTCAATCACGTCTTTTGACCCGGCGGTCTGATGAAGATTGTCGACGTTTTGCGTGATGATGGTCTGCAGATACCCCATATCCTCAAGTTCACTCATGCCCCTGTGCGCTTGATTGGGTCTGGCCCGACTAACGACCTCATCCATTTCCCGGAGCATCTCCCACACCTTTTGAGGATTGGCTCTGAAAGCCTCAATGGTCGCATATTCACCCGGATCAAACCGTGACCAGAGACCTGCGGCACTTCTGAAATCCGGAATACCGGATTCTACGGAAATACCGGCACCGGTCAGGGCCACGGTCAATTCAGACGCCATAATAATTTCGGCTGCTCTTTCAAACGATTCAATCATTGCCCTAAGGTCTCGTTATGGATTTTTGAAGAGCGACCCCTTACGGGTTCAGACAGGTTCAATAATTATTTTCCCCTGCCGGTTATCATAACGGGTCAATTTTCCCCGCACTGTCTTCTGTTCACCAAAAATGTTGACCATCCTGATGTCTTCACCGTCCATTTCGACGAGGTCGACGCTTTCCATTATCATTTCCTCGGTTGCATCCTTCAGCAGGTAGGCATGGGCTTCACACATGATTTCTTTCTCCAGTTTCTGAGGTTGTCACAGGTTTATTTTGTCCCCAATGAAAATTTAGAGATTCTTGAGTGCATCACGAAGGCACTGGTTGGATTTTTCGCTCAACTCAATCATCTCCCTGATGGCTTTGGCACTCTCGGTCTTCCCGGCATCCTCTAAGTGTTCTGCAAAAAGATCATATTCTTCATGGTGATGATCGTTGTGGGTGATCCAATGTTCCAATCTGATTTTCGCTTTTTCAACAAATTCCATTATCTTATCTCCTGCCTTAATTTTCTCAAAAGGTGTCAGCACGTGCATGGTTTTATAGCTGTATTGTTGAAAGATTAAGTAATGCAACAGTTGATGTCAACCTAGCAGTAGCCGTTTGTTACCATTATTACCAATGAAACAAAAATATTGACTGTAAAGGTTTCATCAGGATAGTATCACTGAAATCATTACACTGCGAGAAAGGAGGGCTGTAAATGGAGGAGATTCTAAAGGGGAAAAGGGTTCTGATTGTTGATGATGAGCCGGATATATTAGAGACTCTGGTGGAAATACTGGATACGTGTTTTATTGATACGGCGCCAAATTTTGAAACAGCTCAGAAGTTCTTAAATAGAAACCATTATGACCTGGCCATTCTGGATATCATGGGGGTTAACGGATACGAACTCCTTAAGATGACCAATGAAAAAGGCATCCCCGCATTGATGCTGACGGCCCACGCCGTAAATCCGGAAAACCTGGTGAAATCCATCACCGGCGGTGCTCGCAGTTATGTGCCCAAGGACAAGATCTCTGAAATTGACACCTATGTTGCCGATGTTTTGCGATCCATTCAGGGGGACTCGGATAAGCCCATGGCATGGTTCGGCAAACTCGAGCCTTTCTTTGATCGAAAATTTGGAAAGAACTGGAAGGATAAACACAAAGATTTCTGGAAACAATTTGACAAAAAATATCGACCGACCCGGGATGAACTGGATGAAATCATGTGACGTGAAAAATCAAGCTATTGGTGATTGGTTTTAAGGGGTATTTTGACGAGGAATTTTGCTCCCTGCCCCTCATCGCTTTCCAGCCGCATTTCACCCCCCAGATCTTCCACCAGCACCATTACACCGGCCAGACCCAGACCATGGCCTCTTACGCTGCAGGTATTGCTTGCTTCCAACTGGAAATAACAGTCAAAGATTCTTTTGTGATAGGCAGCGGGAATTCCTGCGCCATCGTCTTGAACCGAAAAGATGATAGCGTTTTGCTTGCAGTCAACGTGCAGTTCCAAACGGCTTTTTCGGTATTTCAATGCATTGTTCAGAAGGTTTCGCAAAATCTGCTTGATTTTTGTTTCATCCTGGCAGATTTCCTGTTTCCACAAATCTTCACCCATTGAAAGGACGACCCCTTTTGCTTCCAATGTTTTTTTGAACTGCGTCAAATTTTTACAGTTCTTGAGCTTTTCAGCCATTCCGGTGTCCGTCAGATCCAGAATTTCCACCAGGGTTTCTTCAATCAAATCGGCCAGTCGGAAGTTGGAAAAGAAGACAATTCCTTCTCCACTTCTTCCCAACTCAAGGGCATCGGCAACCAGTGTTTTAAGGACTTTGGTGTTTCTCAGAGCACGGTCAAAAACCCGCTTCTGTTTTTCCGTAATCGGTCCGTATTTTTCCGGTCGATTCATCATGGAGGTGAGGCCTGCCTCAATTACGGCAAGGGGAACCTTCAAATCATGAATCAGAAGATCAATTTTTATTCTTTCCCGTCCCATGAGTGGATTTCCTTTTTTCTCTGGTTTCCGTGGATTGGGCTCGTTTGCGGTCGCAGATACACCCATTGTAAGGCTTTCTTTCGAGGAACCTTTTTTACGGCTCCTTTTAACCCGTGTCAATCTATCAATTCTCTTAAAAAAAAGCAACCGGCAGGCTCCTCTCACAGCAATTCTCATTTTGAAATGATAGCCCTTGTGGGAGCGGCATCCAGCCGCGAAAAATCGCGGCGAGATGTCGCTCTCACAGGTTTTACACCAAATCAGCGTTCATCATTAGAATTGTTGCTCCTCTCATTATACGCAAAGCGCTTTGATTTCTTTGAAAAATGTTTCTAAGATCCGTCCCAGATTCTGTTTTGCCGCTTTTCAAGCTTGCTGCAAACATGATTTGCTGTTATGTAATGCATGAAATAATATCCCTTCCATGGGGCATCATGGAAACAGGTTGCCAAAAGGATAAACATGTCTTTCGATATTACGCAATGGATAGTCAAAATTCCGGTACTGCTCTTTGCCATTACCATTCATGAATACGCCCATGGTCGTGCCGCTTTCCATTTTGGGAATCCCACAGCAAAGCAGATGGGACGGCTCTCCTTTAATCCTTTGATTCACATCGACCCACTGGGAGCGATCTGCCTTTTTCTGTTCAATTTCGGGTGGGCCAAACCGGTTCCCGTGGATGTACGGTATTTCAAAAATACGCGAAAAGATGTCATCCTCATGTCTCTGGCGGGACCCATGGCCAATATATGTGCTGCATTTATGGCTGGCATGCTCATTCGGTTTTTTGTTCTGCCCATGGAAGTTTACTTGCGGGCGCTGCTATGGCTGATCCTGATGAATCTCGGCCTTGGCCTTTTCAACCTCCTCCCTCTGCCCCCCCTGGACGGATCGCATGTACTTGAAAACATTCTTCCCCGGGAGGCGGCCATAAAGTTTCGAAAATGGGGGCGTTACGGACCCCTGGTCCTCATCGGCATTATCATGCTGGATAACTTTGCTCACACCGGCATCGTCGGCCGGATACTTGTGGGTCCCATGTTCAGCCTTGCGCACCTTTTTGCAGGGGATAACCTTTTTGCTTTGCTGCCCCTGTTGAGGCAGTAGATTCCTTGGCTAAACCGTATCCACTTCTATCTTTCCTTCATGTATCACTCGTTTGAGCTGTAACACGTCCCCTTGAACCTTTCCGATTTCGGTGCCTCCGGATTTTGCTGTGGGGGTCATTCACCGTTTTCTGAAAACGAGTTTGAGCGGTGTTTTGGTTAGCCCAAGGTGAATTCCCAGCTGATTGTTTAAGAAACGTTCATACGAGAAATGGAGCATATCCGGTCTGTTGACGAACACCGTGAAAGTAGGCGGTTTCGTGCGGGTCTGGGTTCCATAGTAGAACTTGAGCCTTCCCCTGCCCACTCGGGGCGGTGGATGTTTTTCCATGAGCTCCTGAATGGCCCGATTCACCAGAGGCGTGCCGATTCGCCGTGAGAACTGATCATACACCGAATCAATCATGGAAAACAGTTTCATGACCCGTTCACCAGTGAGCGCAGACAGATTGATTCTCGGAGCAAAGGAAATAAATTTCAGCTGTCGCTCAATACCGTGTTCCAGCTGATTCTTTTTTTCGACATTACCCTTGACCAAATCCCATTTGTTGACCGCCAGGACAAGACCCCGTCCTTTTTCAAACGCATAGCCGCAGATGCGTGCGTCCTGGTCCGAGACCCCTTCAGCCCCATCCAGCAGCAGTACGGCCACGTGGCAGCGATCCAGGCTTTTGATGGCCTTGATCATGGAAAACTTGTCCACTTTTTCCCGGACCCTGCTTTTTCGACGTATGCCGGCGGTGTCGATCAGTAGATATTCCCTGCCGCCGTAGGAAAAGGCGGAGTCGACGGTATCGCGCGTGGTGCCGGGAAGTTCGCTGACGACGAGCCGATCGGTTTTGAGGATTCGGTTGATGAGGGAAGATTTGCCAACATTAGGTTTTCCCAAGACCGCAACCCGAATCTCCTCTGAGTTCTCTGAAGAATCTTCGGATGGGGAGAGGCCCTTTACCAGTTCATGAAGAAGTGCCTTGATGCCGTAACCATGAGCCGCTGAAAGTGTATAAACCGCTTCGTAGCCCAGTTGATAAAATTCGCCGGCCATATGTTCTTTTTCCGGTCCGTCGATTTTATTGACGACCAAAAAAACCTGCTTTTGCATACGCCGGAGCAGGTGAGCCATTTCCTCGTCGCCGGGCAGCACACCCTCGCGGCCGTCTACCAAAAAAATCACACGGTCCGCTTCCTGAATGGCTGTTTCCACTTGTGCCCTGACCCCTTTTTGAAGAGGATCCTGGCCGAGGTCTTCAAATCCGCCCGTATCCACCAGGGTCATTTGAAGCCCCTCATGGCTAATGGTTCCATGCAGACGATCTCGGGTGATGCCCGGGCGATCGTCCACAAGCGCCCTTTTTGAATGTGTGAGACGGTTGAAAAGGGTCGATTTCCCGACATTGGGCCGCCCCACTATGGCAAGTATGGGGTGCATGTTACATCCGCCCCGTGCCGGGACCATAATCGATGGGCGGCAGCGGAATGTTTTCCAGTTCGAGTGTTTCCGGATCGATCTGTTTTATGACGATCTGTTCTGTGGGCGATGTATAGATGTAACCAAAAAACACATTTTCCGGACTCAGAATTTGGTAGAGAACGGGTGGAAAATTGACATAGCTTTTGAGCCACCCGACAATCTCATCAAGAACAGCTTGATCGGTGACGGGCATCCATTTTTTGCCCATAAGGCGCTTTCCATCTGCTCTTGGCCCAAACATAATGGCCGAAGGTGAGTTTGTTGAGAGACCGGCATAAAGAACGTCATAATTTTCCCAGTTTTCCTTTAGTTCCTCAATGGTGGCATTATAGTCACCCGATGCCATTCGGATTTTGCCATAATTTCCAAAACACCCGGCTGTCATACAGAGAACCGTTAAGATAACGGCCAGCAACAAAACGGGTTTTAATGATTTCATTGGAAAACCTCCCTTCACCATAAACTGTTATCCTTGATTCTAACGGAAAGCATTGAAAAAAGAAATCGAAGATTTCAAGACTTTCTAAATAGGGGAGGTTCCTCCGCTGTCGCCTGCGGGCTTGGTTTCGATGGGTTTTTTCATCCGTTCCCTGAGTTTTTGAAGAATGACGTAAAGCACGGGCACCAGGACCAGGCTGAGAAAAGTAGAAGCGAGCATCCCGCCGAAGACGGCGGTCCCCAAAGAATGCCTGCTGGCGGCGCCGGCCCCGCTGGCCACAACCATGGGAAAGACGCCCAGGATAAAGGCAAAGGCGGTCATGAGGATGGGGCGGAGCCGCTCACGGGACGCCTGAACGGCGGCGTCTACGATGGATGCACCGCGATCCCGCAGCTCGCGGGCAAACTCCACGATCAAAATGGCGTTTTTGCTGGCAAGTCCGATGAGCAGGACGAGCCCGATCTGGCAATAGACATCGTTAGCGATACCACGGATATGCTGGGCCAAAAGTGCCCCCAGAATCGCCAGGGGTACCGCCAGCATGACCATCATGGGCATGACCCAGCTCTCGTACTGGGCCGCCAGAAACAGAAATGCAAAGATCAGGGCCAGTGAAAAGATGTATGGGGCCATGCCGCCCGCCTTAATTTCCTGGTAGGCGGTGCCGGTCCAATCATAGCCGTATTCGCTGGTCAGGTTTTCGTCCGCCAGCTTCTCCATGGCCGAAATGGCCTCTCCGGTACTGTAGCCCGGCGCATTCCCCCCGTAGAGGGAAATGGTTCTAAACAGGTTGTAATGTTTAACGTTTTGGACCCCTCGTATCTGTTTAACCTTCACCAGTGCGGAAAGGGGTACCATGCTGCCGTCCTGGGCCCGCACGTAGAGTTTGCTAATATCCTCGCGGTTGGCCCGATAGTGCTTTTCGGCCTGGAGAAACACCCGGTAGACGCGGCCGAATTTATTGAAGTCGTTCACATACATGCTGCCAAGGAAAGTCTGCAGGGTGTTGAAAACATCCGAAATGGAGACCTTCAGGCTTTTGGCCTTGGTGCGGTCCAGTTCAATGTAAAACTGAGGATAATTGACCTCAAAGGTAGTACTGAGCGGGGTCAGAACCGGTTCCTCGCGGGCGGCCGCCATAATCTTTCCAGCCATGGCCCGGAGGTCCACCAGGCTTCCGCCCGTGAGATCCTGCAGCTCGAATTCGAAGCCGCCGGTGGTGCTGAGCCCTTGAATGGGAGGTGGCGGAAAGGGGATGATGACCGCCTCATCGATGCCGGCCGCTTCACCCATGAAGGTTCCCATAAGGCCTTTTAAACTCAATTGAGGGGTTGTTCTTTCATCCCAGGGGTCCAGCATGACGAAAGCCGCCGCTGAAGAGGTATCGTTTGCCGAATTCAAAAGGTTGTAACCGCCGATCATGACCACATCTTTAATACCCTCCATGTTTTCAAGGATCTTTTCCACCCGGTCGCAAACCTTTTCCGTGCGATCCAGGGATGAGCCTTCGGGGGTCTGCAACATGACCATGAAATATCCCTGATCCTCCGAGGGAACAAAACCGGTGGGAACGATTTGAAACATATAATAGGTGGCGAAAAGAAGGCCGGCAAATACCAGGAACACCAGCACCCAGGCTTTGATGAACCATCTGATCCCTTTCAGATACTGGTTTCTGGACCAGTTAAAGGCTTGATTGAATTTTCGGAAGAACCAGGCCTGCCGGTCCGGGGTCTTCCGAAGGAGCGCCGCGCAGAGTGCCGGACTCAGGGTGAGCGCATTGATGGCGGAGATACCCACGGAAAAGGCGATGGTGAGGGCAAACTGCCTGTAGAGCTGTCCGGTGATGCCGGGCATGAAGGCCACCGGGACAAAGACCGACATGAGAACCAGTGTGGTTGCAATGATGGGGCCTGTCACCTCGTGCATGGCCTCCTTGGTGGCCTCCTTTGGCGACATCCCTTTTTCGTCGATACAGCGGGACGCATTTTCCACCACCACAATGGCGTCATCCACCACAATGCCGATGGCCAGCACCAGGCCGAACAGTGTGAGCGTGTTGATGGAAAACCCGAAGGCTTCAAGCACGGCGAAAGTCCCCACCAGGGAAACGGGAATGGCGATGGCGGGAACCAGGGTGGCCCGCCAGTTCTGAAGAAAGATGTAAACCACCAGAAACACCAGCAGCATGGCTATCAGCAGCGTTTTAATGACTTCAATGATGGATTCTTTGACAAAGAGCGTGGTGTCATAGGCGGCGGCATATTTGAGGCCGGCGGGAAATCGGTTTTTGAGCTGCTCCATGTTGGCGTAAACTTCCTTGGCCACCTGCAGCGCATTGGCCCCCGGCAACTGAAACACGCCGATACAGGCCGCTTTTCCACCATTTAGATGCGCATACCAGCCATAGTTTTCGGCGCCCAGTTCCACCCGGCCCACATCTTTCACCCGTACAACGGAACCGTCTTCCTTGGTGCGGACGATGATGTCTTCAAACTCCTTGGGTGTGGAGAGACGCCCCAGCGTGTTAATGGAATAGGTAAAGACCTGACCCGGCGGACTGGGCGCCAGGCCGATGCTGCCGGCGGCCACCTGAACGTTCTGCTCCTGGACGGCGTTAATCACATCCATGGCGGTCATGTCCATGCTGGTGAGCTTGTCGGGATTGAGCCACAGCCGCATGGCGTATTTCTTTTCACCGAAAATCTCAACGTCTCCGACACCGGGCAGGCGTTTCAGCCGGTCCACGATATTGATGGCAGCGTAGTTGCTCAAGAAAAGGTCATCATACTCAGCGTTTTCCGAGTAGAGGCAGATGATCAGAACAAAGTCGGGAGATTGTTTCTTGGTGGTGATGCCGTATTTGGTGACATCTTCGGGTACCTGGGGCTGGGCCATGGTAACCCGGTTCTGAACATCCACCGCGGCGATGTCCAAATCATACCCCACATCGAAAGTGACCGTAATATTGCTGGTGCCGTCGCTGGAACTGATGGAAGACATGTATGTCATGCCTTCCACGCCATTTACCTGTTCTTCGATGGGTGTCGTAACGGTTTTTTCAACCACCTCGGCGTTTGCTCCCGTGTAAGTGGCCTGAACCTGGACGGTGGGTGGCGTGATCTGAGGGAACTGGGCAATGGGGAGCAATATGATGCAGACGGCGCCGGCCAAGGAGATGACAATGGAGATAACGCCTGCAAAAATGGGTCGGTCAATAAAGAAATCGACGAACATGGAGTTTCCTCAAGGGGCCTTTATTTTTCTGCCTGGGACGGTTCTGTCTTCCCTTTTTCCGTTTCAGTGTGAGGTTTTTTATCGGACTCGCCGTTGTTCTTGGAGGCTGTTTCTTTGCCCGGGGGTGAAGAAGGGGTTCCGGATTGGTCTTCGCCCGCCACCTTTGGCTGAACCGCCATTCCCGGCCGTATCATCTGCAACCCTCCCACAATCACTTTTTCGCCCGCCTTCAGTCCTTTCCAGATGATTTTTTGGTGGTTGTATACGAAGCCCACCTCGACCATCCGTTTTTCCACCTTGTTCGCCTTTCCCACCACGTAGACATAGGAACCGGTCTGGTCCTCGGCGATGGCCTTTTCGGAAATGAGCGGCGTATTGGGAACATCGCAGAGAAACAGGTCCGCCTGGACATAGATGCCCGGCAGCAGCGTTTTCTCGGGATTTGAAATGACGACCCGCATGTTGATGGTGTTCGCCTTGGGGTCGGCGATGTTGTCGATAAAATCGACCTTTCCCGGATAGGGGTGCTTTGTGCCATCGCTCAAAATGATGTCCACCGGCATATCCGTCTCCTGGCGGTATTTCATAATCAGCCGCAGATCTTTTTCGCTGGGGCTGAAATAAACGTACAGGGGATCCAACTGAACGATGGTGGCCAGTTTGGTGTCCTGCCCGCCTGCACCCACCAAGTTTCCTACGTTCACCAGGGTTCGACCGATGCGGCCGTTGAGAGGGGAATACATGGTGCAGTAGCCCAGATTCAGCCGGTTCTGCTTGATCTGGGCCAGGTCGGACTTGACGGCGGCGGCCGCCTCCCTGGCTTGGGTAACATAATCATCCAGGGATTCCTGGGTTACGAAATCCTGCTCGGCAAGGGGTTTGTACCGTTTCACCTGGTCGTTGGCAAAGGAGAGCGCTGCCTTGTCCTTGGCCAGTTGTGCCAGGCTCATTTCCAACTCCGCTTCATAGGGGGCCTTTTCAATGACGAAAATAATATCACCCTTATTGACATCGGCCCCTTCCACGAACCGGCGTTCTTCCAGAAAACCCTCCACCCGGGCGCGAATATCCACCGTTTTGATCGAATCCGTGGTGGCAACGTATTTGAGGTGAACCGGCACGGTCTGAAGCACCACTTCTTCAACACTCACCGTGGGGGGCGGTGGTGTGTAAGCCTGCTTTTTTTCCTTCTTGCATCCCGAAAGAGCAACCCCGGCAAAACAAGCGCACGCCGTAAGGAAAATGACTGTAATTGGCTTTCTGATCCGGAGACTAACGGTCATTGGCAGAAACCTCTCTCTTGTTTTGAGACATGGGCATATCTTTGATGCCATCCACGGGCAGTTCGGCACCGATGGCATGAAGTAGTTCAGCATAAGAGATGAAAAGATCGGTCCGGGCCTGGACCCGCTGGGTCCGGGCGGAGGTGAGGGTGCTCTGCGCATTGAGCAGTTCCACAATGTCTGCCACCCCGGCTCGATATCGGGCAAGGGAAACCCTGAATGATTCTTTGGAACTGGTGAGCAGGGTCTCGCTGGATTCAACCTGTTGTGCAGCGGTCTGCATGTTGTAAAAGGCGGACCACACGTCTGAAATGACCGATTCTTCTTTTTGCCTGAGGTCAGCACGGGCGGCTTTCAGCCTGGATTCCGCAGCTCTTATATTGTTGCGCAAGGAAAAGCCTTCAAAAAGTGGGATCTCAAGCGACAGCCCTCCGTAAAAGCTCATGCTGGAACTGCTGATATTGCCGCCGCTGTCAAGATAATCCGAGGCATCGAGATTTCCGTCGAGATGGGACCATCCCCCATTTCCGGTGGCCACCAACCTCGGCCAGAGTGCGGATTTGGCTTTTTCAAGTTCTGCTTCACTCTGACGAACAGCGGCTCTCGAAGCTGACAGGTCCGGGCGATCCCGCAGTGCCAGGGAAATGAGGGTCTGGGTATTTCCGGCAATGGCGTTCAATGGAAGATTTTCGGGGCCTTCCGCCACATCAAAATCGGCGTTGGCCGGCCAGCCCACGGCGGTGGCCAGGTTTCCACGGGAAATCTTGACGGCGCCTTTGTTGGACACCAGATCCAGCCGCACCTGGTCCACCCTGGAACGTGCCTGAAGGACGTCCGCGATGGTGCTGACGCCGGCCTTTTTCCGTTGCTCCGTGGATTTAAGACTGGTCAGGGCTTCTTCGAGATCGCTTTCAGATGCGCGAACCTGCGCCTGGTTGCCGATATAGGTATAGTAGGCCTGGGGGACATTGCGAAGAATATCCTGAATGCTCTGATTATGATTCCAGTTGGCCGCCATGAGGGCTTGACGGGCACTTTCAACGGAAGCGGCACGGCCCCCGAAATCGAACAAGAGATAACTGAGACTCAAGCTCACCGTGCTGTAGTAGGCGCTGGAAGAATCCCCTCCCAGGCCGTATCCACTGGCATCGCCACTGACCGTGGGATAATATTGCCCCCGGGATGAAGCCCAATCCGCCGCCGACGCACGGGCCTGCTCCCAGGTGGACTGGGTGGTCGGGTTGATGCGCAGCGCTATGTCCACAAGATCCGCAAGGCCCACTTTTTTTGCCGGCGGATTAAGATTTTCGGGACTGAGGCTCGTGTTTTTTGCCATGGGCAAGGGAGGGGTTTGTTTCGGCTTCGTTTCGCTTTTGTAATATTTTTCGGGAGCAGAGGCGGCATATCGGTCAGGGTTCAATTCGGGGAGGGGTTTCTGGCAACTCCAGAAAGATAAAAGTCCCCAGCAGAGGATCCCGGCCAAGAGGATTGGACGAATCCTCTGTTTTCGAGAATAAGTCTTTGTCTTCCGCCTCGTTTTGAGAGGCCCAAAGGACCTTGGACATTTTGTTTTGCCTTCAATGAAAATCATGGCACACTTTTATCAAGGTTCTCACCGCTGATGTACGTATCTATGAGCTGATCATTGGTCACACGAAGGATTGTACCTGTGCCATATAGCGGAATAGAGGAAAATATTCAACCAAAAACAGTGAGATTTATTTTGGTACCGATAATGGCTCACGTTTCATGCGCTTCTCCTTTTCCCTTGACAGGAAACGATCTGATCTCCTAAAAAAACTGAGTCTGCTTAACATTAAGGAGGTTCCTATGCCCGGGTTTGAAATATTTGGCGATGAAGAGCGAAAAGAGGTAAACGAAGTTCTTGAAACCGGTGTTTTGTTCCGATACGGTTTTGATCAGGCGCGAAACAATCACTGGAAGGCCAGGACTTTTGAGAAGGAACTGGCCGGGAAAATCGGGGCAGGATTTTGTCACCTCTGTTCCAGCGGAACAGCTGCTCTTTCCATTGCACTGGCTGCCTGCGGCGTGGGTGTTGGGGACGAGGTGATTGTTCCACCCTTCACCTTTGTGGCCACCATTGAAGGGGTGATGTCGGCTGGTGCGGTTCCGGTTTTTGCCGATATTGATGAAACCCTGTGCCTGGATCCCGAATCCCTTGAAAAAGTATTGACCCCGCGTACCAAGGCTGTACTGGTGGTCCATATGTGCGGGTCAATGGCCGAAATAGCTAGCATCAGAAATTTTTGCGAGAAAAAGGGACTCATTTTGATGGAGGATGCCTGCCAGGCATTGGGAGGGGCTTTTCATGGGAAATTCTTAGGGACATTCGGTAAGGTAGGCTGTTTTTCTTTCGACGCTGTGAAGACCGTTACCTGCGGAGAAGGAGGCTGCATTGTGACCGATGATCCCAAGGTATATGAGATCGCGGACGCTTACGCCGATCACGGCCACGATCATGTGGGGAGTGACCGGGGTGCGGAAGGACACGTCATTATGGGCCTGAATTTTCGCATCAGTGAGTTGAATGCCGCTGTTGGGCTGGCCCAGTTGAGAAAATTGGACCGGATTCTGCAAATTCAGCGGGCCCACAAAACAAAACTGAAAGAAGCGCTGGGGCAAATTATGGGCCTTGAATTTAGAAAAATTCCCGATGAAAAGGGGGACTCCGCGACTTTTCTCTCATTTCTGCTGCCGGAAGCATCCATTGCCGCAAGGGTATCCGGTGAGCTTGCATCAGCCGGAGTAGACGGTTGCTTTTACTGGTACCATAACAACTGGCACTATATCCGCCAGTGGGAGCACATTCGTGGGGTTAAATCGGCGGCGGCGCTTCCCCTGACCCTTTTTAAAACACGTCCTGACTACGAGAACCTGAATCTGGCACAATCGGATGGTATCATGAGCAGGACGATTTCCATGTTGATCAAACTTTCCTGGACCGGGGAAGAAATTGCTCAGCGAATCGATAAAATGAAGGCTGTTCTACGGCCATATTTCTGATTGCTAATGAAAGTCAAAACGCTGGTGGCCGAAAGAGAATGGCTTTATCCGGATGGGTGTCAATATGTTTAGAAATTTCAAGACCGTTTCTCATGTGATTTTTGGTCGGGGATGTTTTGCGCAACTCTCCGAAATTCTGTCTGATCGAAGGAAAAGTAAAGATGGATTTATGGTTTTTCTGGTGGATGATGTTTTCACGGAAAAACCCCTTAAAGAACGCATTCCCGTGAAAGGCGGGGATCTGCTCATATGGGTGAACGTGGATCATGAGCCAACCACGCAGTATGTGGACGATTTGACCCTTCAGGTCAAGAACGCGCAAAACCGTTTACCGGACGGGGTGATCGGCATTGGCGGGGGCAGCACCATGGATCTGGCCAAAGCCGTGTCTCTCATGCTCACCAACCCCGGTTCTTCGGCGGATTACCAGGGATGGGATCTCATCAAAAATCCGGCCGTTTATCATGTGGGGATTCCGACCCTCTCTGGGACCGGGGCGGAAGTGTCCAGGACTGCCGTGCTGTCGGGTCCTGAAAAGAAGCTTGGATTGAATTCAGATTTCACGCTTTTTGACCAGATGGTGTTGGACTCGGAGCTAACCGCCGGTGTACCGAAAGCTCAGTATTTTTACACGGGAATGGATTGTTACGTTCATTGCGTGGAATCCCTGTCCGGCACGTACCTTAACGCGTTCAGTGAGGCGCACGGCAAAAAAGCCATAGAACTCTGTCGGGAGGTGTTCCTGGAAGGGGCTCCGGACAGCGACGATAAACTGATGATGGCGTCCTATATGGGTGGGATGAGCATCGTCTATTCCCAGGTGGGTATTTGCCATGCCCTCTCCTATGGTCTGGCCTTTGTGCGTGGAATTCACCACGGGATCGGCAATTGTCTCGCATTTGATTGCCTTGAAGCCTATTATCCGGAAGGCGTCAGAGAATTTCACCAAATGATGGAAAAGCATGATATTCCCCTTTCCCGCAAAGGCTTGGAAAATGTGAGCCCCGAAGAAGTGGACAGAATGGTGGACGTGGCCGTGACCCTTGCGCCCTTGTGGGAAAATGCCCTGGGACCGGACTGGCAGCGGAAAATGCCCCGGGAAAAGATGAAGAAGCTCTATGAGGAGATTGTAGCTGGGGGATAGCATCCTACCCGTGCAACCTTTTGAAACAAAGAGGAAATTTAATGAAACCTGTTCGGGAGCTGATGAACCAGAACGACTTTTTGAAGGGGTTGTTTTCAGCGATACCGTGTGGTGTGCTGATTGTTGATCCAGAGCAAAAAGTCCTTGCGGTAAACAGCGTTATTGAACGAATTTTTGGTGTTGCAGATGCCGATGTAACGGGTAAACGTGGTGGAGAGGTGCTGAGATGCGTCCATGCCGGTGACAGTCCGGACGGGTGCGGCTTTGGTGATCATTGCAGGATCTGTTTGGTAAGAAGAACAGCACTTGATGCAATCGACGGCAAGCAGATTAATCGCAATCGTGCGGATATGGAGCTTCTCATCAACGGAAAACCGAGGAATTTGACGCTTCTGGTAAGTGCGGCGCCTTTTCATCATGATGGAGAGCGATTGGCAGTGGTGGTAATGGAAGACATCACAGAGCTGTCAACCCTGCGAGCGCGACTTAAAACGGAGCACACTTTTGCAGGGATCATCAGCCAGGATGCTAGAATGCTGGAACTGTTTGAAACCATAAAAGAAATCGCTGATGTGAATATTCCGGTGCTGATACAGGGGGAAAGCGGAACCGGTAAAGAACTGGTGGCATCAGCCATACATAATGAGGGTCAGCGGTCTTCGGAGGCATTTGTGCCGGTCAATTGCGGGGCTTTGCCGGAAGGCCTGCTGGAAAGTGAATTATTCGGACATGTTAAAGGCGCTTTTACGGGCGCGGTAAGAGACAAAAAAGGGCGCTTTGAACTGGCCCACCGGGGTACGCTTTTCCTGGATGAGATCGGTGAGATGCCCAAATCAGTGCAGGTCAAATTGCTGCGGGTGCTTCAGGAGGGCGCCTTTGAACGGGTTGGCGGGGAAAGGACACTGACGGCTGACGTGCGCCTTATCAGTGCCGCGAACCGCGATTTAAAAAACGAAGTGAGCAAAGGCACTTTCCGTGATGACCTGTATTACCGTGTTAATGTGGTTCCCGTTTTTCTGCCGCCCTTAAGAGAGCGAAAAGAAGATATCCCCTTACTGGTGGAACATTTCTTGAAAACAGCTGCCAAGGAAGGACAAGAAAACGGCGGGATTTCAAGAAATGCCATTGCCATTATGATCGAATATTCCTGGCCCGGCAATGTCCGCGAGCTGCAGAGCGCGATTCGGTTTGCCATTGTCAAATCAAGGGGAAAGATGATTCAGCCGGAGCATTTGCCCCTTGAACTGCGATCGAGCGAAAGCACTCGCCACTCCCGTGGTCCCAGGCGAAAGCTGAGCCGGCCGGCAGTCAGCAGAGCGCTTATCCAAAGCGGTGGCAACAAAGCCAAAGCCGCCAGAATTCTGGGGGTGGGCCGTGCGACCCTCTATCGATTCCTATCAGACCATCCAGGCTTGATTTCTTCCTAATACAATCAATGGATCGCTATTTACCACTTTTGGAAGTCCATTTTGATTTTTTTGACTTAGATCAAAGCCTTTTTATTTCTTTCGCGTATCATGACAACAAAGTCTGTTGGCGTAGGAAATTTCCCGCGCTGCAAAATTACGCATAAGGTGTTATAAGAAGGGTTAATTTTTTATCGACAAATCAAAAGGGGGATGTCATGAAATGCCCGGGACAGGACAGTCAGTATTGGAAGCCGGAGTCGGTTTTTGACGTCAAATGCCCAGAATGCGGGAACGAAGTTGAGTTTTTCAAAGATGATCCCACGAGAAAATGCCATAAATGTGGGCACCGTTTCTTAAACCCGAATCTGGATTTCGGTTGTGCATCCTATTGTCAATATGCAGAGCAGTGCATCGGAAACCTTCCGCCTGAACTCCTCAAGGAAAAGGACGATTTATTAAAAGACAGGGTTGCCATCGAGATGAAACGGTATTTTAAGCAGGATTTCAAACGAATCGGTCATGCAACCCGCGTCGCTCGATATGCGGAACAGATCGGCCGGGAGGAACGGGGAAATCTGGCGGTTATTCTTTCCGCGGCGTATCTGCATGATATCGGCATCAAAGAGGCCGAGAGAAAATATAACAGTACGGCCGCCCGCTATCAGGAGCAGGAGGGACCGCCCATTGCACGGGAGATTCTGCTCAAACTGGGTGCCGCTCTGGAAATTATCGACGAGGTCTGCCATATCATCGGCCATCATCACCATCCTGAAAAAGAGGAAACGGTTAATTTCAGATGCCTTTTTGATGCGGATTTGATTGCCAACCTGGAAGAAACACAAAAAGAAAAATCAAATGAACACAAACAACCGAAACATACGCTTACGGCATCATTTTTGACTGAGAGTGGCCGCAAACTGGCGAAAAGTACACTAGGGGATAAGGAGAAAGCCCATGAAGGTCATGCGTAAGATAATCGAAATTGACGATGAACGTTGTGATGGGTGTGGTGAATGTGTGCCTGCCTGTGCTGAGGGCGCCATCCAGGTGATTGATGGAAAGGCCCGCGTGATGGCAGATAAATACTGCGACGGTCTGGGGGCCTGCCTGGGAGAATGCCCCAATGACGCGCTTCGGATTGTGGAGCGCGAGGCTGAGGATTTTGATGAGGCGGCAGTGGAAGCGTATTTAGAGGCGAAAGGAAATAAAGAGGAAAAACCCCTTCCAATTACCGGTTGTCCCTCTTCACAGCTTCAGACGAATTTCACACCGCCCGGAGAAAGTGGGGCTTCAAACCTGGCCCACTGGCCGATTCAAATTCATCTGGTTCCGCCCCATGCGCCATTTTTGAAAAATGCGGATCTTCTGGTTGCTGCCGATTGTACGGCATTTGCGTGCGGCAATTTTCACAGGGATTATCTTAAAGGAAAAGTACTCATGGTGGGCTGCCCCAAATTCGATGACCGGGAAGCCTATCTACAGAAATTTACAGACATTTTCAACATGGCGGACATTAAACGTATTACGGTCTTGGTGATGGAAGTGCCCTGTTGTTCGGGACTGCCGGTCATTATCCAGCGCGCAATGGCCGCTGCTAAAAAGGAGATTCCCATGGAGACCCGTGTGATCAGTATGCGGGGGGAGGAAAAGAAAAGATGACAGCCTGTTATACGCCAAACCCTGCAACCAAAATGATGATACAAGAAAAGACCCGCGTAAACACTTCCCTTTGCTGGTCCTGCAGCGCCTGTGATTCGGAATGTCCGGTGTTCATTGGGTCCAGTTGCCTGCGCCCTCAGAAGGTTTTGCGCATGGCCAGCCTGGGGCTTTTGGAAGAATTAGTTGGTTTACCGGAAATCTGGTACTGTCTGGCGTGCAAACGCTGCACACAATCGTGCCCCAATGATTGTGAACCGGAAACCATCGTGGGGTTTCTGCTTAAAGAAGCCGTTCGAACGCATTTATATTCCGATGAAACACTCGCACGGTATCATGAATTTTATGGAAGGTTTCAGCGGGTTCGCTGGAAAGCAGCCGAAATGTGCCTGAAAGGAGAGGACATTGAACCGCTCGTGGAGTCCAACTGGCAGGCGTGGTTGGAGAACCCGGTTGGGATTCAAAACGGGGATGTATCTCTTTCGGAATTGTCCCATACGAAGGAATTTATAGGTGAAGCGGAGCGCTCAGCAACGGCGTCATGCTTCAATTGTTCCGAATGTACAAATTCATGCCCCATCTGTTTTGAACGAAATGTATTTGACCCGCAACGGATCTTTCGAATGGTCAACCTGGGAATCGAAGAGGAAATCCTTCGGTCGCCATCCATCTGGTTGTGTATTTCCTGCCAAACCTGTACGAACGTTTGCAGCCAGTTGGTTTCGGGACACGTTTTGATACGCGGGCTTCAGGAGATGGCCGCCAGGGAAGGGATCGTTGCCCCTGAATTTTCCGATCGCTGGAAAAAGACGCAGCGTCTTCTCTATCCACTTTTCACGCGAGAGATCGATGCCATATTCGGTTTTGACGAGAAAGGCCGGATCCTTTAGTATTTTTTTGTTTGCGGTTAATTAAAGATAAAAGGGCGGGTCCTTGCGAACCCGCCCTTTCTTTTCTGAAATATTTTATCCCTTGATGATCCTTGGAAGCATCATGTGGTGTTGCGGACAAATGGAAACAGGATTCTGGTAGGCACAGCCAGCAAAGGCTGCAATATATTTTCTCAACATGGGAAATGACACGATTTCATCCACATAGCCCCTTTGGGCACAGTATGCGGGCCTGGATTGATCGTGATACTGCTGGGCCAGGGCATTCATCTTGTCGATGACGGGCCCCAGTGGACGGCCGGCATCCTTTTCCTTGACCAGCCGCCGTGCAAAGGACGCGGCAGCGGCTGTTTCTCCGTGCATGACGTAGATCTCCGTAGTGGGCGTGCCAAGGGTAAAGGCATTGTGGTTGTTGCTGGTGGGGCCGCCCATGATGTAGTGGGCCGCTGCAGTCCCTTTCCTTAAGACGATGCATATCTGGGGAACATCCGTCTGTTCGATGGAGTAAATCAGGGATTGGCCGAGACCCAAGAGTTCCGCTTTTTCGGCGATATCCCCCACATCAATGCCGGAGGTGTCCTGAAACCAAACGATGGGAACCCGATCACGGCCGCAGAGGGTGACAAATTCATTCATTTTGATTAACCCCTGGCGATAAAGCTTCCCGCCGATGCCGGGGTAGGGTGCGTATTCAGGATATTTGGCTCCAAGGAACCCCTGGCGATTGCCAATAAACGCCATCAGGAATCCATTTATTTTGGCCAATCCCGTATAGACTTCTGGGCCATAACCGGGTCGGAATTCCATGTGCTCGCTGTTGTCAAAGATGCGTGCCATCATTTCATCCAGACTGTAACTTCGTTTCTGATTGAAGGCCACAATGCTGTTAATGTCCTCCCCTGAAAATCGGGGTTCCTTGGGTTCGGCCACCCTGAAAAAGTTGGGATCATAGGCCGGACACATGTCCACATATTTTTTAAGGGCATCCAGGACACCCTCTTCGGTCTCATAAACTTCCTTGAAAAAACCGGTTTCATTGAAATGGATGGGAACGCTGCCCGGTGGGACCTCTTTGAAATGACGCGTGGATTCGATCAACTGCTCGGCGCCTTCCTCGTCGAATTTCCCCTTAGGGCTCATGCCGCTGACAATACCGCCGCCCCCGACGGCGATGTTTGCGTCCTTATGGGCTAGCAGAATGGTGGGGCTGATGCCCTGGTATCCGCCGCCTGCCGGATTGGTGCCGTAGATGCCCGCCAGGACGGGCACGCCCAGCTTCTCAAGCTCAGCATGGCGAAAAAAGGTGGTTCCGTTGCCGCGCCGGTTGGCGTAGACTTCCTGTTGTTCAGGCAATTTAACGCCGCTGCAGTTCACGATCCAGACCAGAGGAACGTGCAGTCGCTTGGCCATATCCGTGACCCGAAGCTGGTTGTCTGCCTGTCCCGCAATCCAGGCACCGGCCATGACTTTGTTGTTAAAACCGATCACCACCACCCATTTTCCATTGATCTTGGCCAGCCCGTCAATGACCCCGGTGGTCCCTTCGGCGTTAAACTGGGGATCATATAAGGTATGAAGTGGACACCAGGTACCGGGATCAATGAGATATTCAATACGCTCCCAGACGTTCAGTTGGCCACGTTTTTTAAGGATTTCTTCAGGCAGGCCGGTATTTTTGACAGCTTCAACCGCATCGGCCACCTGTTTTTCAACCCCTTTAATACTATCCATACTTTCTTTGGCAGCCTCGATCTGCTTGTCGGTGAGGGCTTTGCCGAAAGGGGTCATCTTCTCAAAATAAGGTTTCATTCCTTCCTCCGTTTATCATTCTTTATCTGTTTGCTTTTCGAATGCCCAATTGATCCAGGGCAACGATCATCTTACAGATATTGGTCGAACCTTCGACCAGTTGGTAAGTGGGGGCATCGCGATAATACCGGGCCACGGGGTATTCCGTTGAGTAACCGTAGGCGCCCAGAATTTTCATGGCCACCTGGGAAGCCTTGACCGCAATTTCGCCTGCAACATATTTGGCCTGGGCCACTTCAAGCGTGTTTCCCAGGTTACCCTGATCTTTCTGCCACGCCGCCTTGTAAACCACCAGTCGGGCCGCTTCAAGTTCCGAAGTGATTTGCCCCACCATGTCCTGATTCATTTGAAACTGTCCGATGGGTTTTCCGAATTGCTCTCTTTCCTGACAGTAGCTGGTAACCGCGTCCAAACAGGCTTGGGCCAGCCCGATGCCGCCGGCGGCAGCGGAAAGCCGGGTCTGGTTCAGGGAGCCGAAAACAATTTTGGCGCCGTCACCGGGTTTCCCCAAGATATTCTCTTTGGGAACTTTGGTATCCTCAAGATAAATTTCACCGGTTGGCGATGATCGGGAACCCATCTTGTCCAGATCGGTCGTGGAAACGCCGTTAAAATTCTTGGGTTCAATGACGAATGCGGAAAGCCCTTTCCCCCTGGCGGCTCTATCCGTATAAGCATAAAATATGAGGGCATCGGCCACGCTGGTGTTGGAGATCCAGGTTTTTGAGCCGTTTATGAGCCAGTGATCCCCTTTATCCTGGGCCGTGGATTTCATGGCCATGACATCGGAACCGGCATTGGGTTCGGTAATGCCGAAGCCGCCCATGTATTCGGCGCTCACCAGTTTTGGAATATATTTTTTCTTGATTTCATCGGTGCCGTATCGAAAAATGGTAAAGGCGCAACCCAAGGTCTGCATGTTGATCTGAACCCGAAGGGAACTGGAAGCCCTTGCGATTTCTTCCGTCAGAATGATGGCCGCCAGCCAGCCCATTTCATTACCGCCGTATTCCTCGGGGATAACCGTGCCGAAGAAGCCGAGCTCCCCCATTGGCTTGATGGCCTCTTCATAAGGGAAATAGTGTTTTTCATCCCATTCGTCTGCGAAGGGAGCGATTTTCTCAGCGGCAAAATCACGCGCCATATCGCGGAGCATCTGCAGCTCCTCGCTTAGCCCAAAATCCATAAGTATCCTCCTTCGATGGTGTCACCTGTATTAAAGTATTTTCAAATCACACTTTTAACGTATGAAAAGAGATTTGGCAACAGATTAATTTACATTGTAGCTACATTTTAACTTTATTCCCATGTTTTCGCAGGTTCACAATCCTGTTTTTCCCAGGTCTTTCATTTCCCCATTGACATTTAGCTCAGAAGGTCCTAGAAAAGTGAAGCTATTGAGAATGATGGGTTAGAAGATAAACTGAGGAGGTTAATTGATGGAACCGCTAACCATAAATCGAAAAGAGAGCAGGCTGAGGGTTGCTCCGGAATGGGCGGATGTCTGTTTCACCTGCGGCACGTGTGCGGGCGGATGTCCTGTTACCGGCGTTGACGGTATGGACCCCAGAAAAGCCGTTCGAATGGCCGCCCTTGGATTGGACCAGGAGTTGATTGATTCGCGCTTCCCCTGGATCTGCACCCTGTGCGGGCGCTGCGAATATGCATGCCCCCAGGGAGTGGAAATTTTGAAGATGATGAGAAGGGCGAGAGGCCTTCGCGAAAGGGACAAGGTCCCAGGCCCCATTCACAAGGGTGTTATGATGTGTCTGGAAAGGGGAAACAACCTAGGTATTCCCAAGGATGATTTCCTGTTCCTACTGGCGGATCTCGCCAAGGAAATGGACGAGGATGAAGGGTTCCCGGGTTTTTATGTCCCCGTGGACAAAAAGGGTGCCAATATCCTGGTGACCATTAATTCCAAGGAACCCTTCGGTGAACCCGATGATATGAAATTCTGGTGGCGCATTTTTTATGCTGCCAGGGAAGACTGGACCACCACGTCGACGGAATGGGAAGGGGTCAACTGGGGCCTTTTTTCAGGGGATGATGCGGCCATGAAGGAAGTTGCCGGACGGATCGTAAAGCATTTGGAGGAACTGGAGTGCAGTACGCTACTCCTGCCCGAGTGAGGCCACGCTTATTTCGCGACTAGGCTTAGTCTGCAAACGTGGTATCCCGAAGTATTCGACAAGGTCCGAGTTATTTCCGTGCATGAACTCCTGAAGGAATACATTGAAACCGGACGGATCAAACTTGACAAATCCATTCATGAAGAACTCACAACGGTTCACGATCCCTGTAATTACGGTCGAAAGAGCATGAAAACATTCGGCGAGGCGTTTTTCGAAGAGCCCCGCTGGATCACGCAACAATGCTGCGAAAATTATGTGGAGATGCACCCCAATCGTATGAACAATTTCTGCTGTGGTGCCGGTGGTGGCGCTTGGGCCATGCCCTATGATGCGGAACGGATTTATTACGGTCGGGTGAAAGCTCAGCAGATCATTGACACCAAGGCCAAGATGATCATTGCGCCCTGCCATAACTGCCGCGACCAGATCATGAAAGGCCTGACCAAGGAATTTGCTTTGGATCTCGAAACCAAATATATCTGGGAATTGGTGGCCGATTCGCTGATTGTTGATCCTTGGAGTGAAGAGGAGATCAAAACGGCCAATGAATTGCGGGATGCTCAGTACGAAAGGGATGAAATCGATCTGGATCAGGAATGGTAACAATTTTCGTCATTCATTGGGACTGACAAACGGCATATAAAAAAAGGCCCTCGATGATCGGGGGCCTTTTTTTATTGATGAATCCTTAAGAGTGGTAGTTCACCCTCGAACAGGTTATTTGACTTTCAGATATAATTTTGATCGGCCATCTTCGTCTTTTACGCCCAGGAATTCATGTCCACCTTTTCTCGCGAAAGCAGGGAGATCATTTTTGGTCCCGGGATCAGTGCTGATGACCTCCAGAACTTGCCCCGACTTCATACCACCTATATATTTTTTGGTTTTGAGAAGCGGCATGGGGCAGCTCAAACCGCTGCAATCCAATGTTTTATCGGGTGTAATGTTTTCCGTCATAATTCTATCCTCCAAAGTTAGTATTTGATAAGCGCAATCTTAAAAAACCGATTGCAAGTGAAATCCTTTAACTCAGCAACCTTCGTCTTCCATAATAACGAAGGCAGGCTTTTTCTTGGGCTTGGGTGGTGGTGCTGCTGCTGTTGCGGGAGCCGCAGCCTGCTGTTCGGAACGTGTAGACGCATCGGGCATGACGAGGTTTGCGTTTTTTTCCACCTTTTCAGCCAAAGCAAAAATAACGGCCTGGTCATAATAGGCCCAGGCGGTCATGGACGTGGGATCTGCCTGAACCGCCTTTCGAAAAAATTCCTTTGGGTCCAGGTATTTCCCTCTTTGGTACGCTTCCTGGCCGTGCCGTATCATTTTTGAACAAAGCGATTTATCGAGGGCCTTGGGAGCAGATTCTTCGGCCGTCACAGTTACCGGAAACAGCAGGAATAATGTCAGGAAAAGACCCACAATGGATCTGGAAAAAACCTCTCTCTTCATGGAAATCTCCTCTTTCGCACAATATTTAATGGATGAATAAATAATACCTTTAAAAAAAACCTAGCAAGGACGTCGGTATTTGTCAACAGGAGAAGCATATTTGATCAGGTCCATGGCGTCTTTTTTCTGCTTGAAGTCGCCTTGGTTTTTCACTATGTCTGAGCCAGAAAAAAGTTAAGACGCATAGGAAGGAGTATTCTTGATGCCTTTTGCAGAAAATATTGGATTTATGACACAGGCGTTGATGCCGGAGCTGAACCGGCAACCACAAAAGCTCTCCCATATTCATTTGATGGGTGTTTGTGGAACGGGAATGGCTTCTCTTGCGGGGATGTTGAAAACACAGGGATATGAGGTGAGCGGTTCAGATGCCAATGTTTATCCCCCCATGAGTTTACTGTTGGAATCTCTTAAAATTCCCGTTTTCGACGGATACGTTCCCGATAATCTGGCACAGCAGCCGGACCTGGTGATTGTGGGCAACGTGATCACCAGGGACAACCCCGAGGCGATTGAACTCGCCCGCCTCAAGTTGCCATATCTCTCTTTTCCACAGGCAATCAGGCAGTTTGCCATTCAAGAAAAGATGGCAATTGTCGTAAGCGGCACACATGGCAAGACGACGACCGCGTCACTGGTTGCCTGGATACTGGAGGAAGCCGGGATGGATCCGGGTTTCATGATCGGCGGTATCCCCAGGAATTTTGAATCCAATTTCAAACTGGGTACAGGAGCGTATTTCGTCATTGAAGGGGATGAATATGATTCCGCTTTTTTTGACAAGGGACCAAAATTTCTTCACTACAACCCCTCCTTTGTGATTCTGACCAGTATCGAATTTGATCATGCGGACATTTATCGTAATCTGGAGCATGTCATCGAAAGTTTTAGAAAACTCATCCATTTAATTCCAAAGGATGGATACCTGATTGCCAATGGTGACGACAAAATCATTTATCGAGAGATCAAGGGTGCCCTTTGTAAACTTGAGACCTACGGGTTTGATAAGGGCAATGGCTGGCGAATTGGGGAAGTCAGCGATTCAGAAGATCTTACCGCGTTTAGTGTGATTCGAAATGGGCAAGAGGCAAATAATAAGACCTTCAAAACGCCGCTTTTTGGTCGTCATAATGTCTCGAATTGCTTGTCAGCCGTTGTTCTGGCACATGTGCTGGGTGTGCCGGAAAATGCACTGTCCACTGCTTTAAGGAGCTTTCGGGGTGTCAAGCGCCGCCAGGAAATAATCGGCGAAAAAAGAGGTATCACTGTGATGGACGATTTCGCCCACCATCCTACCGCCGTAAGAGAGACCGTTCGTGCGGTAAAAAAGAAGTATCCCCATCGGCGTCTGGTGGTGGTGTTTGAACCCAGAAGCAATTCGAGCCGTCGAAATATCTTCCAGGCTCAATACGCGGAATCCTTTGACGCGGGCGACCTAATGATGATCCGTGAGCCGGCAATGGTGGAAAAAATACCCGTTCACGAACGGTTTTCAGCCCGGGAACTGGTCAATCAACTGACAAGAAAGGGACTTGAAGCGTATTCCTTTGGAGAAACGGATGGACTGCTGGCGGAACTGCTATCTTCGGCAAAACAAGACGATGTGGTGCTGATCATGAGTAATGGTGGATTTGACAACCTTCACCAAAGATTTCTTGAGGCGCTTTAAATGCCCGGGCGACGGATCCATAAAAAAAGGCTTCCGGTCAAGTGATCGGAAGCCTTTTAAAAGGTTTGAGGGGTGTTGAAGGAGCTTTCTTGG
>JAJDOH010000132.1 GCA_022340265.1 Deltaproteobacteria bacterium
CTGCCCAGGCACATTGTTTAAAACAGTGACCACGGGCGTATCAAATTCCAGGGAACCTTGCGGCTGTTCGTCAAAGGTAAAATTCAGCAGCGTGACCTTAAACTTGAGTATCCCGGTTCCTGAGTCGTACTCCGGCTTCCCCAAGGTTACAAACAGACCGGCATTTGCGCCCGCTACATGAAACTTGATAACGGCATTGGGGGCCACATCGCCGTAAATAAGGGGCCATAAATATCCAACATAATCAGTTGTTGTGTTTTCCCCTGTTTCGCGCTCAGGCCTGTCGGTAAACCATTTAACATCGGTCCATACCTGGTTCAGGGTAATGATAAACTCAGAGCCTTTCTCGGTAGGCGTCAAGGTTCCACTTTCGGCAGCAGCCACGTAGAGACGGTTGGCAAGGTTAACTGAAGTACTGCTGCTGCCGCCGTCACTGTCGCTGCACCCTAAAAGGGCCACCGCCAATAGACCCGTGGCGAGCAATAAAACTAAGGACCTCATTAATGATTTCATCTTTCGCCTCCATTTCTTTGGTGTTACTCTTAGGCGATTTTTCTAAAATTTAGTTCTATTGACTTTATTTCTGCCTCCCTCTAAATGTTTTTGACCCCTAATGACACATATACACCGGTAAAAGCGAAACCGTCACAATGTTTTGTTCAGTTCCATTTAACGTATGACTTCCCGCTACAGTGTGAAACACCATTTCGCAGGGCTCCTGGAGGAGGTTCATCGCTCCCCGAAATACCTTAAAACCCTCAGACTTTAGATAGCGGTCAACGTCCTCCCGGGTATCCCACTCCTCAAAGAGGAAAAGTCTATTTTCATCCTCCATACTCCGGCAAAAGTCGCACCGCCGGCATCCCTTCTCTCTCCTTATGGAGCCGACCAATAATGCAATTGTCTGAGAAAGTTCCTTGCGCTTCTCCGCAAGAGACTTCATTTGTATGGTAACCAGGGTCATGGAACTGTGAACTGCAACTTCCCTGCCAACAACCGCGAATCGGCAATATTTTGGATTACTGATTAATAACAGTTTGTTAGGTCAACAGGAGCGTGTAGCGGCAACGTATGAAATGGCTGATTTGCCCTCAATATTTGGTGGAACCTCCATATATTGAGGGAATTTTTGAGGATTTATAATTGTTGATTGAATAACGGTTTGGGAACCACAATATCTGGTATGACCGCCCAAAATTGGAAAAGCGTTGTTGTCGGGCTTGAGAACCGCTTAGTGAGCCCAGGACTTACTCCCCCACAACGGAAGGCTGCCAGAGGTATTGTTCTGTGGGACGAAAATTTATTGACGCAACTATGATATGGGCATTCCTTCGTCCAGTGAAACTTCAGTTTAGCAGTGATCTTAGCTCTTCATTATCAACACTGCTGAGTTTAAATTCTATTCCGATTCCTGTATTATCAACCCTGGCAATATGACCGGTAATTTTCATATTTTCTTGGGAACCTGGAAAGGAAAATATCATCTTAACGTCATGCCCAACAGAGAAGAACCCTGAAGCCTGGATGTACACGCCACTTTCACTTATATCGTTGACGAACTCCCTATAAACACGACCTTGCGAGGTGAAATCCACAACAGTCATGAACGGTTCTCTTCTATGACGTCTCCTTTCCTTGGGTAGTTCTAATTCAAGCTCTTTCAGCAGATTTTTTTGCTTCTCCTGGGATAAGTTCAGAACTAGAGATATCAACTGTTCGGTAACCGTGGACACTTCGGATTCTCTGAAAGTTTCCATTTCTTGTCGGGATCCTCTGTGCAATTGCCCTGCGTGAAATGAGCTAATCTTGCCTTTGATTTCTAATATCTGGTTTGGAGGTTATTTTTCAATAGGCACACGATCCTTGACCAAAGGCACCCATAGCAAATGAAGCCAGATCATCAACGCAAAACCCGTGGCTTTCCTTCCCCATCTCACGAAGGGCTTGGCTTTCTCTGGAAGAAATTTTGAGCTCCCAACAGGCAAATGACGCCTATTAGGAGCAAGGCACATAAATCTTGAGGATTTTTTTCATGGGATAACCCCCTGGATAGAGGTTGAATAGTTGGTGGGAATACCTACAAAAGAATGCCTAAGAATTGATGTAAGGACAAAAGCTACCTCCTGTCAAGAAAAAAATGGGCTTTAAAAATGATAAGAGAATACTCAGGCTATATTTTGTATCAGGCAGTACTCTCGTGTGAAATATGCTTACATGATACTTGAACCTCTCCATTTTTAACGATACCAATGGAACTATGCAATAAAATTCAGATTTGTTTTTGACGCAAGAGCACCAGGAAAAAATCAAGAAAAAATATTGATTTTCTTTTGGCAAAACTCCTCCATTGCGGCTCAAGCCGATTTTTAAAACTTTTATTGACTGCGCCTAACAATTGCACTTTTAGATATTCGCATTCCGGCTTTACAGGTGGAAAACCCTGCCCCAAATGTCCGATATTGGCAATCTGGTATGACTAGATCTCTTGAGTTTTCAAGGATCAGAGCACCTTGGAGCCATATTTAAAGAATTCGGAATAAGAACATGGGCTGAAAGAAGGGCTCACAGTTTTACTTACAGTAAGGTCCACGGGCAGGCAGTGAACACTTCCATCATTGGTTCCAAAATTGGAAAGTCGGTTTCTCCATGTCGGGTAGCCGTTTTTTTGCGGGGGCTGAAACTCTTTTGCTACTTTTGCGGCTTTTGAGGTGGGACTCTTTTGCCTCGATTTCCCGGTATCGGGAGGCTGTTTTTAAGACTTGTTAGTTGCCAAATGAGGCTTAAAATAGTATTCCCATATAGCATTGAAATCTAAAAAGGTGGGACTACAGTGGGACTGGGAGCAAAACAAAGAAAAAAAGGGACTCGGCCAAAATGACCTAAGTCCCTGATTTTACATGGTGCCGAGACCCAGAGTTGAACTGGGGACACGGGGATTTTCAGTCCCCTGCTCTACCGGCTGAGCTATCTCGGCAACAGATTTCGGGCAATATAGCGTTAAGCACTGGTTCGGTCAAGTATAAATTTCCAATAAATCACCTCATTCATCTAATTCTTTGATTTCTCTATCCAATTCGTTTTGAGGAACCTTGCACATTGCAGAAAAACAGGAATAATAACAGGAAAATACATCCTGGCCGATTGCAGCCAGCTTCATCCGCATCCAACAATCACTACCCAATCGAAGCATTTTCCGAAATCGAGAAAAAACTCCGTGCACTGATTCCCCTGTGCATGCTCAGGGATCAATCTTTCTTTCACCGGCGGCTCAATGCTGTCAAAAATCAGGCTAACAACCAAGCAAGCCTCAAGCAAACCATGACCCGGCTTGAATCCCTGGAGAGGGCAATTAAAGCATCCATTGCGGAGAAAGAGTATCGTCGGGAACATTGTCCGCCAATCCATTTCCCGAAGGATCTCCCCATTACCGGCAAACAAACCGAAATCATTGAAGCCGTCAGAAAATATCCAGTGGTGATCATAGCAGGCGATACCGGCTCGGGGAAGAGCACGCAGATTCCCAAGATGTGTCTCGCCGCGGGTCGCGGTATCGACGGTAAAATTGCCTGCACCCAGCCCCGCCGCATTGCCGCAACCACCATCGCAGGTCGGATCTCGGAAGAATTTGGGGAACCGGTCGGGAGTTTGGTCGGTTACAAAATCCGCTTCAAAGACCGCACCAGCAAAAACAACTACATCAAGGTACTGACCGACGGCATGCTGCTGGCGGAGACACAGCAGGATCAAGGTCTCATGGAATACGACACCATTATCGTTGATGAAGCTCACGAACGCAGTCTGAACATTGATTTTATTCTGGGCATTCTCAGGAATCTGCTTAAAAAGCGGAAGGATCTGAAACTGATCATCACCTCCGCCACCATCGATACCGAAAAATTCTCCAAGGGGTTCGACAATGCGCCGGTGATACAGGTATCCGGGCGGCGGTATCCGGTTTCGGTGGCGTATCGCCCTGTTGACCCCGAACTTCAGGAAGCAGGGGACATGACCTATGTAGATGCGGCCGTAGAAGCTGCCGAAGACATCTGCCATGGTGGCGCTTTCGGGGATATTCTGATTTTCATGCCCACTGAGCAGGATATTCTAGAGACCTGTGAAAGGCTCGAAGGCCGAACACTTAAAGCCGTCACCATCCTCCCCCTGTTTGCAAGGCTGCCGGGCTCTCAACAGGCCCGGGTCTTTTCACCTGCAAAGGGACGCAAGATCATCGTATCCACCAATGTGGCGGAAACTTCGCTCACCATTCCCGGCATCAAATATGTGGTGGATACGGGGCTTGCCAGAATTTCACATTATGTACCCCGGACCCGCTCCACCAGTCTCCCCATCAGCCTCATCTCCAGGAGCAGTGCGGATCAGCGTGAAGGCCGCTGCGGCCGTCTTGAAAACGGCATCTGTATTCGCCTTTATTCTGAGGAAGACTACGCGTCACGACGGGAATTTACCGATCCTGAAATCCTTCGATCCAACCTTGCGGAAGTCATTCTCCGCATGATTTCCCTGAAACTGGGGGAAATTGAAGCCTTTCCATTCCTTGACAAACCAAAGCCCGGAAGCATCAAAGACGGCTTTGATCTGCTTCTGGAACTGGGAGCCGTCACTCGAAAGAACGGCAAACCGACCCTGACACCCAGAGGCCGTATGATGGCGGGAATGCCCATTGATCCGAAGATCTCCCGCATGATCCTTGAAGCTGAGAAAAGGGGCTGCATCCATGATGTGGCGATTATTGCATCAGCCCTGAGCATTCAGGATCCCAGAGAAAGACCGATCGAGAAAGCCACCCAGGCGGATCAGGCACATGCCCGTTTTCGGGATTCAGGCTCCGACTTTATCACGCTCCTCAATATCTGGAACCATTATCACCGCTCGTGGAAAACCCTTAAAACACAGAACAAGATGCGAAAATTCTGCAGAACCCATTTTCTTTCTTTTGTCCGTATGCGGGAATGGGACCACATCCACGAGCAGATCACCAATATTTTAAATTCCCACGGCATCAAGAATGAAAACCAAAGTGGCATGGAAGACCGTTACGCCGCGATCCATCAGTCGGTACTAAGCGGGTATTTGTCCAATATCGCCGTCAAGAAGGATAAAAATATATACCTGGCGGCCAGGGGGCGGGAAGCCATGCTTTTTCCCGGTTCGGTTTTGTTCAACAAACATCCGGAATGGATCGTGGCCGCGGAGATGGTCAAGACATCGCGGCTCTTTGCGAGATGTGCGGCGAAAATAGATCCCCGGTGGCTGGAAGAACTTGGCGGCGGACTGTGTAAGTCCAGTTATGCAAACCCCCACTGGGAAAAGAAGGCGGGGCAGGTGCGGGCTTTCGAACAGGTCACCTTGTACGGCCTTCTCATCATTTCAGATCGCCCTGTTTCCTATGGCCGCATCGATCCGGCGGCATCCCATGAAATTTTCCTCAGATGCGCCCTGGTGGAAGGGGACGTGAGTAAAAAGTTTGACTTCCTGGTTCACAACCAAGCCCTCATAGAAAAGATCACGCAAATGGAAGATAAAGTTCGACGGCGCGGCATTCGGGTCAGCGATGAACTGATTGAAGCCTTTTACGCATCGCGTCTTCCGGGCGTATGTGACATACGCACCCTTCTAAAACACATCAAAGAACGGGGCGGCGATGACTTCCTGAAAATGACCGAAACAGATGTCATTGCGAGGGTTCCCGACGCAGAAGAGGTGGCGCTATACCCCGATGAAATGAACGTTGGAGACAGCGCCTTTAAATTTTCCTACAAATACCGTCCCGGCAAACCGGATGACGGCGTGACCCTTAAAGTACCTCTGAATCAAGCCTCGCAGGTATCCCCCCATCAACTGGACTGGATGGTACCGGGGCTTTTAAAGGAGAAAATTACCGCGCTTTTAAAAGGTCTGCCCAAACGCTACCGCAAACCGCTTGTGCCCGTATCGAGCACTGTGGAAATCATCCTGGCCGAGATGGAACAATCTGAAGATCCGCTGATTTCGACCCTTGGAAAATTCATTTACAACCGATTCGGCGTGGATATTCCGGCAGCCGCGTGGGCCGATGCTGAAATCCCTGAACACCTGCAAATGCGGGTTTCCATTAGAGATCACCTTAATCGGGAACTGAAATCCACACGAAAAGTTTCAATTCTGAATCAGTTGCCGAACGGCCAAAAGCAACTGCCCGACAAAACATCCCGCCTATGGAAGAACGCAAAAAAGCAATGGGAAAAACAGGGCATTGATTCCTGGCAGGTCAAAACACTGCCCGACGCCATTCCATTGTCTTCCAAGCTTGTAGCCTTCCCCGCCCTTTCACAGGCTCAAAACGGTGTCGACATCCGTCTTTTCAGCGATCGCAGACAAGCCCTTGAATCCCATGTGAAGGGTGTCAGGAAATTATTCATGATCCGTCTCAGAAAAGAGCTGAAATTCCTTAAAAAAGATCTCAAAATGCCTTCACATCTTTCTTCAAAAACCGTTGATTTCGGCGGCCCTGGTTCCGTGGAAAACGCCATGTTTGAAAAACTGATGGCGCATTTTTTTGATCGAAATATTCGCGCCAAAACCGAATTCGAAAAAATAGCCCATGCGGTCAGCACTGAAATTCTGTCCACCGGCAAGCGGTTAATGGCGCTAACGGGACAGGTTCTTTCCGCTTACCACCACGCCATGGGGTTCATCCACCAGTTGCTCATTAAGAATGAAAGAAACCTGCCGGCAAGCAATCTCTGCAAACGACTGATTACGGAGATGGGTGCGCTGGTGCCCGAAGATTTTCTGGAACGCTATGATATGGAACGTCTGCTCCATGTGCCCCGCTATGTTCGGGCCCTTGAAATCAGAGCCGAGCGCGGCGCCTACAACCCGGATAAAGACAGGGAAAAGGGAGCGCTTATCAAACCACTGAAGGCCGTATTAAAGAAAAACCTGCCGGACATCACTTCGGGGGCCGCTTCCTCAGAAAAAAGACGTGCTTTTGAAGATTTTTTCTGGATGGTGGAAGAATATAAGGTATCCGTCTTCGCCCAGGAACTGAAAACCGCCATCCCGGTATCCGCCAAAAGACTCGATGAAAAGATGCGGGAACTGGAGCGGATGGTGTGATCAGAAGCTCACCGGGTCAACTGACGGTACTTGATACGGCTGGGAATGGCTGCGTCAGCGCCCAGGCGCTTTCTGCGATCGGCCTCGTACTCCGTCCAGTTCCCTCGAAAAAAGGTCACGCAGCTGTCCCCTTCAAAGGCAAGCATATGGGTGGCGATACGGTCCAGAAACCATCGATCATGGCTGATGACCACGGCACAGCCCGCGAAGTTCAAAATGGCTTCTTCCAGGGCTCTCAGGGTATTCACGTCCAGATCGTTGGTGGGCTCGTCAAGAAGCAGCACGTTGGCTTCCTCCCTGAGCATTTTTGCCAGGTGTACCCGGTTTCGCTGCCCCCCGGAGAGAGCCCCCACTTTTCGCTGTTGTTCGGACCCTGAAAAGTTAAACCGCGCCACATAGGCCCGGGAATTCATCAGCTGTTTTCCCAGCTGGATCTGTTCGTTTCCCCCGGTAATCTCCTCCCAGATGGTTTTCTGAGCATCAAGCATACGGCTCTGGTCCACATAGGCCAGTTTGACCGTATCACCCAGACGAATGACGCCCTCATCCGGTGTTTCACGGCCGATGATCATTTGAAACAGGGTCGTTTTACCCGCGCCGTTGGCACCGATAATACCGATGATGCCGCCCGGAGGCAGTTTGAAGTTCATGTTTTCCATAAGGAGCCGATCTTCAAACCCCTTTGTTACGTTAACCGCCTCAATGACCTGATCTCCCAGCCTTGGGCCGGGGGGAATGAAAAGCTCAAAATACCTTTCCTTTTCGGCGGCTTCCTGGGAAAGGAGTTTGTCGTACGCACTGATGCGTGCCTGGCTTTTGGCGTGCCGCCCCTTGGGCGACATACGGATCCATTCCAGCTCCCTTTCCAGTGTTTTCCGGCGGGCCGTTTCCGCTTTTTCATCCCGGCGCAGCCGCTCCTGTTTCTGTTCCAGCCAGCTGGTGTAGTTCCCTTTCCATGGGATCCCCTGGCCCCTATCCAGCTCCAGTATCCAGCCCGCCACATTATCCAGAAAATACCGATCATGGGTGACCGCAATGACGGTTCCCGGATAGGTCTTGAGATGATGTTCCAACCAGGCGACACTTTCCGCGTCCAGATGGTTGGTCGGTTCGTCCAGCAGCAGAATATCCGGTTTCTGCAAAAGCAGGCGGCAAAGGGCCACACGCCGTTTCTCACCACCGGAAAGCACCTTTACCGACCGGTCTTTTGGGGGACACCGCAACGCATCCATGGCCATTTCCAGGCGTGCGTCCAGATCCCAGGCATTGAGGGCGTCGAGCTTCTCCTGAACGCCGGCCTGCCGTTCAATGAGCTTTCCCATTGCGTCGTCATCCATGGGCTCGGCAAATTTCAAATTGATCTCCTCAAACTCCGTTAGCGCCGTAACGGTCTCCTGAACCCCTTCTTCAACCACTTCCTGAACCGTCTTATCCACATCCACCAGCGGTTCCTGTTCCAGGTAACCCACCGTATAGCCTTCGCTGAGGACGGTCTCCCCGTTGAAATCTTTGTCTTCACCCGCCATAATCCGCAAAAGCGAGCTTTTTCCCGCCCCGTTAAGCCCCAAAACCCCGATCTTGGCACCCAGGAAGTAGGACAGCGAAATATCTTTCAGCACCGGTTTTCGATCATATGATTTTCCGACCCGGATCATCGAATAAATAACTTTGTTAATCTCGTTTGCCATGATTTATCCCCTAA
>JAJDOH010000136.1 GCA_022340265.1 Deltaproteobacteria bacterium
GTTCGTCAGAATCGGTACGCTTGAAGAGGTTTTGTTCCTGTACAAAAACCGCTTTTCGAATGGAAAGGGCTTTTTCCAACTCTTCTTCTGTTCTTGATGGGTGACAGACGATTTTTTCCATTGGAAGCTCATGGGCGGGCAGGGCGGAACACGCGCCGCATCGCACACACCCCGCGAGACTCTGTTTGTACGACAACCCTTTTCGGGACAAGGATTTCGCAACCTCCCGGTAGATGGATGTCATGATTTTCGGGTCCGGGGGCAGGGCCTGTTCCATGCGGGAACCGGGAATGGGTCGCAGTGGTACCACAAAGGGATACACGCCCATATCGGCGACCAAGTCACTTCCCGAAATGGCGGAATCCTGTGTTTCACCCAGCCCCACCAGAATAAAGCTGCTCACCTGGTTGGGGCCGAATAGTCGAACCGCTTCCTCCCAGGTTTTTAGATATCGCGTGAGGCCCAGGGTCGCCTTGATGGGGGCCAAATCTCTGAGAATCCCGGCATCAAAGCTTTCAATATGGATGCCCACCGTATCAACACCTGCGGCCTTCAGATCCTGAAGCTTTTTCATATTACTGGGCGGCATGAACTGGGCATGGATGGGAAGTCCGGTTTTCTCTTTGATGGCCCGGGCGCTCTTGATAAGGATTAAGAGCTCATTTTCAGGCGGAGTTGCGGTTCCCGTGGTCAGAACCACGTGGTGGATGCCGTCCAATTCTTTGGCCATGGCAGCCGTGTCCGCCAATTGTTCGGGCGGTTTAAAGGGTATCGTGTTGTGGTTGTCGAGGGAGAGTTCAATGCCACAGAACCGGCATCGGCTGTTGGTATTCCAATAGGCGCAGGTTTGAAGGACCGTTGTGGCCAGGCAGTCGGTTCCGTGAAGCAGGGCGATTTTCCGGAAAGATGTTCCATCCTCGGTGGTCTCATCGTAAAAACGGGGTCGCGGTACGGTTTGGGCGGGCAAAATTTCAGCATCGTTTTTACAGAGAAAGAGATCGTCTCCCCTAACTTTCAGCGAATAGGGCGACCGGGCCACATAGGCGCTGCTGGTGGGGACACTGACGACAAAGCCACCGATCAACAGGGAACCTGCTTCAGCAGGACCTGCGCCACCTGTTCTTCTAATTGCGTCATGCTCAATTTTTACGCCCAGGCTCTGGATTTCCGTAATGAGCCCGGCAATGGAGGAATTCATTATTTCTCCGTTAATAAAGGGTCCATTGTTTCAGTTTCAAGCGTGTCCAATATCATTTTTCGCATTCGATTGCACTCCGTACTGGTTCGCTCCCGAGGTCGTGGCGCGGTGATGAAAAAACGGCTGATGAGCTTTGCAGGTCTTTTGGAGAAGACGAGCACCTCATCACTTAGAAAAACCGCCTCATCCACATTGTGGGTTACAAAAATAACGGTGACTTTCTGTTTTTGCCATAAGGCCAGTAAAAAGGATTGCAGGTTGTTTCGCGTCTGGCTGTCCAGGGATCCAAAGGGTTCGTCCATCAACACCACCCTTGGGTCGGTGATCAGGGTCCGGGCGATGGCCACCCGTTGCTGCATGCCGCCGGACAATTCATGGGGATAGCGGTTTTCAAAATCCTTAAGGCCAAAAGAACGGATATAGTCCATGGCGGCGGCGCGTCTTTCCTTTTTGGGAACTTCCATGATTTCCAGGCCCAGTTCAACATTTTCAAGGGTTGTGCGCCATGGAAAAAGGGCATATTCCTGGAATACCAGGCCGATCCGGTCCGCGTGGTAAGAGATCCCTCGGCCGTCCAGTAGAAGGTTTCCGGAAGAAGGTTCTTCCAGGCCCGCGATGACCCTTAGCAGCGTCGTTTTTCCACAGCCGCTGGGTCCCACGATGGACACAAACCGGCCGTCATGAACATGATAATGGATATCATTGAGCACTTGGATAATTCCGGATGTTTCCTGGTCTTTGAAAGATTTGCAAAGCCCAATGATTTCGAGGCCCATGAAATATCTCCATAGTGGTTTATCGCCGAGAGGTTTTTTCAAGCGGCGACCGACAACCGTAGACCGTCAACCCTTTTTTCCTTTTTTCACCGGTCGCAGCAAAAGTTGCTGGGCCGAACCGAAACAAAGCCTGCAGACAATACGGACCCCCAGAAAAGAAAGCATGGCGGTGGCCCCTACAATCATGACCATCACCACGATCTGGTAGCGGATGGCCACGAGAGGATCCGCTCCTGCCAGGATCTGGCCGGTCATCATGCCGGGGATAAACACCACGCCCACCGCCATCATGGAATTGATGGCGGGAATCATGCCGGCGCGCATGGCGTTTTTGACCATGTCTTTGCTGGCCTCATGGTAGTCCGCGCCCAGACAGAGCATCATTTCCACTTCCTGCCGTCTTTCTTTCAGGTCGCCCAGCAACCGGTCCAGGGAAATAGCGACCGCATTCATGGAGTTGCCGATGAGCATCCCGCCAAGGGGAATGAAATACTGGGGTTTCCACCAGGGCTTGGCACCAATGATCACGCCGGTGATCAGGATGGCCGCCAATGCATAGCTGATGATCATGGATATGAGCATGGGCCAGAAAAATGCCACCTGTTTCTCTTTAATACGGCTTCGAATGATGCGGGTGGCAAAAACGATCATGAACAGGAAGACGGCCAGCACCGGCCACACCGAATCCAGGCGAAAGACGAATTTCAGCACGTAGCCCAGAAGAAAAAGTTGGGCAAAGGTGCGGATCGTCCCTACAAGAAGATCTTTTTCCAGTCTGAGGCCATGATACAGGGATGCGCCCGCTGCTACAAGGACGAACAGCAGGGCCAGAATGAGCTGGTACGGTCCGATTGCAATAACGGTTCCGGTCATGGGATCCCCTCAATGCGGCCGCCCCTCAGCTGTAAATGTCTGTAGGTGGTATCACCCTGGCCGTAGGTTTGATGGGCGACGGAAAGCACTGTGAGACTTGATGCCAGGTGCAATTGCTCAAGGAGTGCCGTTACCGCCATGGCGCTTTCCCGGTCAAGGGCGCTGGTGGGTTCATCCAGCAGCAAGACTTCGGGATCCAAGAGCAGCCCACGGACCAGGCAGAGGCGTTGGAGTTGCCCCACGGAAAGGGTTCGGGCATGGTCATCCATCGCCACACCGTGGAGATGAACCTTTTCCAGAAGCGTTACAATTTTCTTCCGGCTTGGCTTCTTCAGATGAAGATTGGTTTTGAAGGAAAAAGGGAGAAGCAGGTTGTCTTCCACCGATCCATCCACCACCGCCGGAGTTTGCTGAATATATAAAAGAGAACGGCGAAGGCGCGGAGGTGGATAGCCATCAAGGCGCTTCCCTTTAAACCGTATTTCACCTGAGTGAGGTTCCTCAAGGCGGTTGAATAACCGAAGGAAAGTGCTTTTCCCCACTCCGGAAGGCCCTTGAATCAAATAGAACGCCCCCTTTTCAATTGACAGGGACACTCCCATTAAAAGTGGCTTTTGATCCGGAAAACCAAAACTGACGTCACTGAGTTCGATGATGGTTTGTTTTTCCATTTCGCAATCCCCATTCCGAAGTAGTTTTTAAGCTCGCCATTTGACAAACCTTTTCTCGCAAACCTTTAGCCCGGCGTTGATCAGGTAACCGATCAATCCAATCACCAGCATGCCCGCCAGGATTTCATCCGGTCTTTGAATGTCGCGGGCTGTCATGATCATGTACCCAAGGCCGTAGCCGGTCCTTACGCCTGTAAACTCAGCCGCCACAAGGGTCATCCATCCGATCCCGACGCCGATGCGCATGCCCACAAAGATGGAAGGGATGGAACCGGGAACCAGGATCTTAAAAAAGACATCTTTTTTTTTGGCATTCAGGGTTTGAGCGGCCTCGAAAAAGACGGAGTTAATGGCCAGGACCCCTGACACCGTGTTGAGTAGAATGGGAAAAAAGGCGCCCAGGAAAATGATGAAGGCCGCTGATTTCATGCCGATGCCGAACCACAGAATGGCAATGGGAATCCAGGCCAGGGGCGGGATTGGCCGAACCAATTCCACCAGCGGGTTGACAATGCGCCTGAGTCTTGGCGACCAACCCATCCAAAGCCCCGTGGGGATTCCCAGAAGTGCGGCGGCGAAAAAGCCTAAGCCCACCCGGTAGAGGCTGTAAAGAATGTGTTTTGGCAACAAATGACCCGGCGGCATGCCGATGAGCAGAAGATCTCTTAAGCCCAGCAGAATCCTGACGGGAGAGGGCAGGAGATAGTTTGGGATGATCTTGAGGCTGCAAAGCGCCTGCCACAGAACAAGCAGGATGAGGAGTAGAATGTACCGGTCAAGTCTCATTTCCCGATAACGTTCTCAAGCACCGAGGCGTCAATAAACCGGTTGACAAAAGTCTCCGCATCGGGGACGTCGATATATTTCAGACGAGACAAAAAATCCACATATTCCGTTTCACCGTCTATGCTCAGTTCATACGTGTAGTTCACATTCTTCATGGCGGTTCGAATCGTTTCCTCATCCATGCCGGTGTATTTCATGGCGATTTTTACAGCTTCCTCAGGCGATTGGCGAATAAAATTCGTCGCTTCCACATGGGCTTTGACCATGCCCCGAACCTCTGCCGGATTCAGCCTGCGAAATCCGTCATCCGCAATCAAAACACAGCAGGGATGGTTCTTCCAGATTTCTCCGGATGCGAGCAGAACTCGACCCACTCCCATGGTCTGGGCTTTGGCAGGATACGGTTCCCAGGCAATAAAGGCATCTATCTGATCGGTTTTCAGCGCTCCGATCATTTCGGGTGGTTTCAAAACAATGATGGAGACTTTTTCGGGATCCACCTTGAATTTGTAAAGTGTCTTTTGCAGCAGAAAATCCTGGACCGTTGCGTGGCCGGGTATGGCAACGGTTTTTCCCTCAAGATCCGCGGGCTTTTGAATGGGGGATCCCTTTCTTACCATGATGGCCGACCCTTCGGTGTTCACCTGGGCCAGCACGGTCGCTTTGGCCACCCGGTTGACCACGGCCGTGGTGGCGGGTGCTTCGCCCACATATCCCATGTCCAGTGCGCCCGCGGCAAAGGCACTCATCTCTTCAGGTCCGGCTTTGAAGATGCCCGCAACCTTCGCATCCACACCGTGCTTTTGATAAAATCCTTTTTCGAGTGCCACCCAGCAGGCCAATTGATGAATGTCGCTTTGCAGGTATCCGATCCGAACGGGTTTTTCTTCAGCGGTAACGATATTGTTTATGTGCAATGGGAAAAAGATCGAAAGACATAGGATTAGCGTGAATTTTTTCATATTGGGACCTTTCCATGCCGGGTATTTCATATTTTCAAGGCAGTTGTCAGCTGTTTTCATGAAACGATCTGATGGACTTGATAATATGTCGACAAGCGGACAATTGTCAATCTTTCGCGACAACATGAAACCGTCGGTGAAATCCTTGCCGTGCCGGGGTGAGTTTTGCGGTCATTCCGATTTTGCTTTTCATGATATGCCATTTGATTTATAAAACTGTATATCACCAATATGCCGGCCGCAAACGCCGGTATGGCCTGGGGTCAGCGGTGTCTTTGTTCGCTGTCTGCTTGACTTTTTCGAATCCAGGAAAAAACTTTTTTGCGACGGAGGTGAAATTTGAGCACCAGTGTTACGATGCCCAAGATGGGTATGACCATGAAGGAAGGAACCATATCCAAATGGTTCAAGAAAGAGGGCGATGCGGTTGAAAAAGGCGAGGTGCTGTTTGAGGTCGAAACCGAAAAAATAACCAATCAGATTGAATCTCCGGGCGAGGGTGTTCTTTTTCAAATTGTGGTACCTACCGGCACCACTGTTCCGGTGGGAACGATTGTGGGGATCATTGCCGAAGCGGGAGAACAGCCTGAACGCATCGAAGGAGTGCAATTGGGTGAGACGGTTGAAGCGGAAGTTTCAACAGGCGGGAAATCTTCCGAGGCGGAAAAGCCTGCGGGCAAATCCAGCGTCCTGTCAACACCATCCGCGCGACGGGTGGCCCGCGAATTGGGAATAGATATCGGTTTGGTTACGGGGACCGGCCCGGGGGGCAAAGTAAAGGAAGGTGATGTTTTGAAGTTCCATGAGGAGGGACCGCCGACACCCGGCATCACTCCTTTGGCGGAGGAGATGGTCAAAAAAGAAGGATTGGACATCCACGAAATAGCCGGAACCGGTGAAGGAGGGAAAATCACAAAGGAGGACGTGGAGCGTCTCCTGGCGGCCGGAAAAGCACCGGAGATAGGGGCTGTTTCAGCGGTGAAAGTGATCCCCATGAAGGGGATCCGAAAGGTCATCGCGGATAACATGCATGCCAGCCTGCAGAATGCGGCCCAATTGACCACATGGACCGAGGTGGACGTCACCGAAATGGTTCGTTTCAGAGATCTGATGCGTCAAAAGTATGAAAAAGAAGGGGTCAAAATATCCTATAACGACATCATCATTCTGGCAACCGTGCGCGCCTTGAAAGAACATCCCATCATGAACTCAACCCTCGTGGGTGAAGAGATATTGCTCCATAAAGCGGTACACATGGGAATTGCCGTGGCGTTAAAAGACGGGCTGATCGTGCCCAAAATACGCAATGCGGAAAAAAAGACCCTGTTGCAGATCGCAAAGGAAGCCCGTGATCTGGCTGCGAGGGCTCGTAAGGGTGTGCTGAGCATGGACGAGGCCACGGGCGGCACCTTCACCATCACCAATGTGAGCATGTTGGATATGGATGGATTCACTCCGGTGTTGAATCCGCCGGAAACGGGCATCCTGGGCGTGGGCCGGGTCATGGAGAAGCCGGCGGTGGTGGATGGTGATATCGTGGTTCGGCACATGATGACCCTCAGTCTCACCTTTGATCACAAAGTTGTGGATGGGGCACCGGCAATGACCTTTTTACGCGATCTGGCTGGAAACCTGCGGGAACCGATGCTGATGCTGGCCTAAGACATATTCGGAAAGGACAAGAATAATACCATGTATGATGTCGCAGTCATAGGAGGCGGATCAGGCGGTTATGCCGCCGCCATTCGGGCGGCCCAATTGGGGGCTAAAGTCGTATTGATGGAAGCGACCGATTTGGGCGGCACATGTGTTAACCGGGGGTGTATTCCCAGTAAAGTGTGGCTGAGAGCCGCGGATTTGCTCCAGAGAGTTCGGTCCGGCGCAGAATTCGGGCTAAACGTAACGGATGCCAAAACCGATTTTGCAGCCGTTGTGGACCGCAAAAACGGTGTGGCCGCGGATATTCGAATGGGCATGGGCGCTTTGCTGCAAAACAACGGGGTCGAGATTGTCACCGGACGGGCTCTTCTGATCGGTCCACACGTCATTGACGTGGAAGGCCGGACCGTCGAAGCCAAGAAGATCATCTTGGCCACCGGCAGTTCCCTGGCCCCGCCCGGGGAGGCGATTCCGGAGAGGGCCATCCTGACCACCGATCAGGTGCTCGATATGTCAGCGCCGCCGGCTTCCGTACTGATTTGCGGCGCCGAATATATCGAAGTGGAAATGGCGCATCTTCTCAATACATTCGGTTGTAAGGTCACCATGGCCACCGAAACAGCGCGGATCCTTCCCAGGGAGGATGCCGAAACCAGTCAGCGAGTGTCTCAGGCGCTCAGGGCCGCCGGGGTGGAAGTCATTTTGCGCGGCACCGTGGAGACCATGCAGGAGTCTGAAAACGGTGTACGGTGTAACATCGGCGGAAAGAATGCGCAGACCCTTACGGTGGAAAAAATCCTGGTATCCAAACGTGTGCCCAACACTTCCCGTATGGGATTGGACAAATCCGGGGTGACGCTGAATGGCGATTCCGGTGTCCGGGTTGACGAATATCTGCGGACATCGGTGAAGGGTATTTACGCCATCGGCGATGCCGCGGGGGGGTGGATGCTCAGTCACGCGGCTTCCTCCATGGCGGTATTTGCCGCGGAAAACGCCATGGGACAGAACAACAAATATCCTTTTGGATTAATTCCCCGTTGTCTGTGGACGACCCCGCAAATGGGATCGGTGGGGCTATCCGAAGATGAGGCCGAAGACCAGGGTTTTGACGTGGAAACGGGCAGTTTCCCCTATTCCATCAATGGGTTGGCAATGGTTCACGGTGAGGTGGACGGCGCCGTCAAAATTGTCTACGATGTTCGGTACGGAGAAATACTGGGCGTTCACATCGTGGGTACAAATGCCACTGAAATTATCAACGAAGCCGTGATCGCCATGCAGTTGGAATGCACCGTACAAGAGTTGGCCCGGGGCATCCGCGTTCACCCGACCTTTTCCGAGGCCGTTGTCGACGCCGCCCGGGATGCCCGGAATTGGGCTTTGTTTTTGCCCCGGGGGTAACTCATATGGCAACAAAACGGTTTATAGACGGGATCGGCACAGGGATCGTTATTAACGGGGAAGATGACGCCAATGTTTCCCGCGGGTTGCCAGGGAAGCGATTTTCCGAAGCGGCCTGTAGGGACATACCGTAATCTTCAATCAAACCAGCAAGGAGGAAAACAATGGAACTGAGCCATGAACAACTAATTCAGATGTATACCACCATGGTCAAGATTCGAACCTTTGAAAACCGGGTTGCCGAGCTTTTTGCAGAGGGCAAAATTCCGGGCTTTGTGCATCTTTATGTTGGCGAAGAAGCCGTTGCCACCGGGGTTTGTGAGAGTTTGACCGAACAGGATTTTATCACCAGCACCCATCGCGGGCACGGACACATGATCGCCAAGGGTGCCGATATAAAGCCGATGATGGCCGAACTGTTCGGCAAAAAAACCGGCTATTGCAAGGGGAAGGGCGGTTCCATGCATATCGCCGATCTTGATATCGGCATTATGGGGGCCAATGGCATTGTGGGCGGCGGCCCACCTCTGGCATCGGGAGCTGCTCTGGCCTGCCAGTATCTGGAAAATGGCGGCGTGGCCATTTGCTTTTTCGGCGACGGCGCCAGCAATCAGGGAACCACCCATGAGGCCATGAACCTAGCCAGCTGTTGGAAGTTGCCGGTGGTGTTCGTAAACGAAAACAACATGTACGGCATCTCTTCCTGCGTTCTCAACTCCATGTGCGTTCCCAACGTGGCTGATCGCGCTGCAGGATACGATATACCCGGCGTTGTGGTGGACGGAAATGACGTTATCGCCGTTCATGAAGCGGCTGTCGAAGCGATCAACCGTGCACGGCAGGGAAAGGGACCGTCATTGGTTGAATGCAAAACCTATCGCCACCGTGGACATTTTGAAGGGGATCCCTGTACGTATCGGGAAAATTCCGAACTTCAGGAGTGGAAGGAAAAAGACCCGATTCCACGGCTGGAACAGAAACTGCTGGAGTTGGATGTGTTGACTCGGGGTAAAGTCGAGGAGATCCGGAAAACACTTCAGGAGGATCTCGCGGCAGCCGAACAATTTGCTGAAGAAAGCCCGCTTCCCGATGTCTCCGAGCTCCTTGAAGATGTATACACCTAAGTACACCCAGTTACTTTGCGGCTCGACATGAAAAAATATGGGAAACCGAAGAGGAGGATTAGAAAATGCCGAATATGAATTTTGCGCAAGCAATAAATGACGCCCACGTGATTGAAATGGAGCGTGATCCCAATATTTATGTGGCAGGCGAGGATGTGGGTGTTTTTGGTGGATGCTTTGGTGTAACCGCCGGTCTGCTTGATCGGTTTGGCGAAAAACGGGTAAAAGATACGCCTATTACCGAAAGTGCCATCGTCGGGACGGCGGTGGGCGCCGCAACCGCCGGTCTGCGGCCCGTTGTGGAATTGATGTTTGTCGATTTTATCGGCGTGTGCCTGGACCAGCTCTATAATCAGGCCGCTAAAATGAAATATATGTTCGGCGGCAAGGCCAAGATTCCCATGGTGCTGCGAACCAGTTGCGGGGCCGGCATCGGGGCTGCCGCCCAGCATTCCCAGTGTCTGGAAGCCCTGTTCATGCATCTGCCCGGCTTGAAAGTGGCGATGCCCAGCACACCCTATGATGCCAAAGGGCTTTTGATTGCATCGATCCGCGATGACAATCCCGTGGTGTTCCTGGAACATAAAATGCTTTATGCCCTCGAAGGCGATGTCCCGGAAGGTGCTTATACGATTCCGCTGGGTGAGGCAGACGTCAAACGAGATGGCAAGGACGTGACCGTTGTGGCTACGGCCAGAATGGTTCATACGGCCCTTGAGGCGGCGGAAAAAATGTCCGCGGACGGCATCGACGTGGAAGTGGTGGATCCCCGCACCCTTTATCCCCTGGATATGGAAACGATCATCAAATCCGTAAAAAAGACCCACCGGCTGGTGGTGATTCACGAAGAAGTGAAGTTCTGCGGTTCCGGAGCGGAGATTGCCGCAACCGTGGCCGAGGAAGCCTTCGACTATCTGGATGCACCCGTCATCAGGATCGGAGCGCCCTTTGTGCCGGTGCCTTTTTCAACGCCCCTGGAGCAGGCCTTCATTCCCAACGCAGCACAGTTGATGGATGCGATCAAAAAAGTGATGGAGTAGATTGGATCGTGGAAAGGATTTTTGCCCCATGACGCACGCGGGAATCATTGCAAATCCTGCTTCCGGAAAGGATATTCGTCGCATTGTCGCTTACGGCAGCGTGTTCGACAACCACGAAAAAGTTCAGATTGTCCGCCGCATTTTGTTGGGCCTGGAGGCCATGGGCGTTGTCCGGGTCAGCTACATGCCGGATTACTATGGCATTATTGAAAGGGCACTGGACGGGCTGAGTATCAATCTTAAGATGGACCGTCTGGAGTACTATCTCAATATGGATCAACGCGATTCAACCGAAGCCGCCCGGTTGATGGCCGAGCAAGACGTCGGGTGTATTGTGACTCTTGGCGGCGATGGCACCAACCGGGTGGTGGCCAAAGGCGCCGGAACGGTTCCCATCATGCCGGTTTCCACCGGAACAAACAATGTTTTTCCGTTTATGATTGAGGCTACAGTGGCGGGGATGGCCGCGGGTCTTGTGGCCACGGGAAAAATCGCCGCCGTGGAAGGCGCCGTACGGCATGCGTCTCTGGAAGTGGTTATCGATGATGAGACGGTCGACATTGCGCTGGTGGATGCCGTGGTCTGCGACGATTATTTCCTGGGTTCCCGGGCTATCTGGAAAACCGCGACCATTAAACAGGTGTTTTTAAACCGGGCAAGTCCGGACAATATCGGGTTTTCATCTATCGGGGGACTATTTCGAACCGTCGCACCGGAAGATCCGGAGGGATTGCGCCTTGATTTGGGGGCCGGCGGCACCACCGTTACGGCGCCTCTGGCGCCGGGTATCATCGCGCCGGTATCCATCAAAGCGCAATCTAAAATGGTGTGCGGCGAAATGCATGCCATCCAACACCGACCCTGCGTTATTGCCCTGGATGGCGAACGTGAGGTGGAAGTAAGAAAGGATCAACAGGCCTTCATCCGGGTTTCCGCAACCGGCCCAATGGTTGTTGATGCCTCAAAAACAATGGCAGCGGCCCAAAGACAAGGCACCCTTTTGAATCCGAAACCGAAAGGAAATTAGAAAGGACATCGGACCACGGCCAAGGGTCGACAACCTGCAACTGAAGATCACTAAATCCAGTTTATTAAAAGAAAGGATCGGAACATGGCTTTAAAAGCTGCTTTTATATTTCTGGCGCCTGAGGTGGAACCACAGAAACATCGTGCCAAGGTGGTCACGCCACAGGTGGAGCTCACCGCCATTGCCGCCCGTGATTACACGGAGGCGAAACAGGTGGCCCAAATGCTGGTCTCGGAAGGCGTTGAAGCCATTGAATTATGTGGAGGCTTTGGGAACAAGGGAGTTGCCGGTATTGTGGAAGCCGTTTCAGGTAAAGTGGTTGTCGGTGTCGTTCGCTTTGATGGTCACCCGGGTTTGGGTGGGAAGAGCGGTGACGAGCTGTTTTAGCTGTGTTATTTAGATGTCTGAAATATTCGGACAGCCCTTGCCGGTTTGACCTTTTGGCGATGTTATTTTCAATTCATCAATATGAGCTATTCAGCGGGTTGGCTACGGACAGGATCTTGAGCCTTTGGTTCGCGGGTCTTTCGGGTCTTTCGGACCTTTCGTTCCTCCTTGGGCTCATCAGCCGTTTCATCCCGAAGGCTCGCTTCCACGAGGAAACTGATGTCCCGCATGACCAGGGGGGAGTTGGTGGCGGTAATACCCACCTGTAGCCCCTGATAGCAGAAGGGACAGGCGGAGACCAGTTCTTCCGCGCCTGTTTCTTCCGCTTCCTTAACCCGGCGCTGGGCCATTTTGTTCTGAATGTCCGGATATCCTGATTTTAAGCCGCCGCCGGCGCCGCAGCATCGTGAGTATTCCCGGTTTCTCGGCATTTCGATGAGTTCCAGACCGGGGATGGCCTCCATGATAAACCGGGGATCATCGTAGACGCCAGAGGCCCTGCCCAGATGACAGGGATCGTGGTAGGTGACCTTTTTGTTGACCGGCGTTTTGAATTTCAGTTTTCCCTCTTCGATCAATCGGCGAAGGAACTCCGCGGTGTGCAGTACTTC
>JAJDOH010000173.1 GCA_022340265.1 Deltaproteobacteria bacterium
CGTCGCCACCACATACAGAACACCGTGTTCCTGAGCCATTGATGATGAGGGTCTTTCATCCATACGCCAGTTCAAACGCGTTCTTGATCACTTCAATCCGGGGGTATCCACTCTCCATGGCAACTGCAACCACATCAAAACGGGCACTCACATCATTGCAGTTGTTCTGCTTCATATAATTCAGTGCCACTTTGGAGAGCTGTTTCTGTTTCCTTAAATTGACAGCTTCCTTTGCAAACCCTATAGAGCGCCCTTTTCTGGTTTTGATTTCGATAAATACCAGGACATCCCCATCCCTTGCTACCAGGTCCACTTCTCCCAAACGGCAACGGTAGTTCTTGACGATACTTTTGTAGCCCAGACGCGTGATTTCTTCAAGGGCCAGTGCTTCACCCCGTTTGCCCAGTTCCAGCCTTTCCCGGGTCAATCTAACGGACCCCCTTAAACGTCAGGCGGTGAACCGGACACGGACCGTGCTCTTTTAATGCCTCAAGGTGCTGCCGGGTTCCGTATCCTTTGTTCTTATCAAAACCGTATTCGGGATACATATGGTGATAGGCGGCCATGATCCGGTCCCGATACACTTTGGCCAGCACGGAGGCGGCTGAAATGCTTCTTGAGACCTGATCGCCCTTTTTCAAACATTCTTGTTTGATGGAGGTGGGAACTGTGTGGATGCCGTCCACAAGGATCATTTCCGGTTGTGGATCAAGTACCTGAACAGCGCGCAGCATGGCTTCCAAGGAAGCATTCAGGATATTGAATTTTTCAATATAAGAAACGGGCACCACACCGATACCGAAGGTCAGCGCACCGCCTTTGATCCTGTGGAACGCTTCGAATCTGGCGCGGGCCGTCATTTTTTTTGAATCTTTGATCCCCGAAAACCGAATACCTTCGGGGATCATAACCGCTGCTGCAACCACAGGGCCGGCCAAAGGTCCTCGTCCCGCTTCATCAACCCCGGCAATCAACCGGTAACCGGAATTGCGTGCCCGGGTTTCGTGGTAAAACGGATCCTTAAGGCACTGAGATAAATCGTTTGGAAACAGCGTGAGGTTTTCAGTTCGACGCACGTGCCGGAGTCTCTGGAACAGACATCAATTTACGAGTTTCCTGCGCCATCAAAAATGATTCTAAAATCTTTTTTCTTTGATTCTTGCAGCCTTGCCGCGCAGATTTCTGAGATAATACAGCCGCGACCTTCTGACTTTCCCTCTTGTCACTACCTCAACCTTATCAATGTTTGGGGAGTGAAGGGGAAAAATACGTTCCACGCCGATACCGTAAGAGACTTTTCGAACCGTAAATGTGGCGCCGGTTCTGCCGTTTCGTTTTCTGATGACAACCCCTTGAAAAACCTGGATTCTCTCTTTTTCACCCTCTTGAATCCTGGCATGGACCTTGACGGTGTCACCGGGCTTGAAATCGGGGATGTCGCCGCGCATCTGCTCCATCTCGAGCATTTCTACAACATTCATTTTTTTCTCCTGCCTCGTTAACAATTTTCGGTACTGGGTACTGGGTACTGGGTACTCGGTACTGGTTTATTTATATGGGTCGTATGGGCTGCGGGCCACAAGGATACCGCAGTTAAAAATTCTCCAACCGGTTGGATCGGCCGACCAGCCGATCCAGAATAACGGCGGCCGCCGTCCTTACGGAAAGATGGTTATATTCCGTTTTGCCGAAAATGGGTTCCAGCACATGGTCCGCTTTGTCAAGAAGGTCTTTATGAAGCCCCCACGCCGTTCCAAACAACAGCAAAATCACTTCATCCGACAGAACAAGGCGGCGCAGCGCCTTGTAACTCATGTCACGGTCTTTCTGCAAAACAGCATCCGTTGCAACAATCCGGGCCGTCTCCCCTTCCCTGTCCGCCACACGCAAAAGCGCTTCTTCCAAAGTCGATGTTACACTGACCAGGTCCATGGCTTCCTTCCTGTGGCGGTTGTACCGGGCACCGTATCCGGTGGTCCAATGCCGCAAGATTCGAAATACCAGGGTCTGCTGATCTTCAAGTGGCGTAATCACAAAAAAGCCTTTGGTACCATAGGTTTTACCCAGTCGGGCAAAATCGTGAATGTCCAGAGGCGTTATGGCCGAGGCGATTGTATCCTGATGCTTGTTGTATACGGGAAAATGAACAAGCCCCATATATAGACGCATACAAACCTTCACAACAGATTTTTCAATATCGCCTTATCTTCAGCCGATAGTTGAGCATTTTGGAGCAAATCCGCCCTTCTCTCCCGGGTTCTCTTGAGGGACTGCAGTTTGCGCCAGACGCGGATTTTCTCATGATCACCGGATAAAAGCACCGGCGGAACTTCCAGTTCCCTGAACACCTGCGGCCGCGTGTAATGGGGATATTCCAGGAGACCGTTTTCAAAGGTGTCTTCCCGGTTGGACCGTTCTCCGCCCAAAACGTCGGGGATCAGCCGGCTGACCGCTTCAATGACCACCATGGCAGCCAGTTCGCCGCCATTTAACACATAATCACCAATGGAAATTTCCATATCGATGCAGGTGGATCGCACCCGTTCATCGACACCCTCATATCGCCCGCAGACCAGAATCATCTGCTGATAATCGGCCATTTCCCAGGCCATGTTCTGCGTGAAGGGCTTTCCCTGTGGTGAAAAAAGCACCACGGGACCCCGACCTTCCAGTCGCTCGACGGATTGAAGGGCCCGAAAGATGGGACCCGCCTTCATGACCATGCCTTCGCCGCCGCCGTAAGGACGATCATCAACGGTCCGGTGAGGCCCTTTGGCAAAATCCCGGATATTCAGTAGCCCCACCTCCACCAGACCTCTTTCGATGGCACGCCCCAGAATACTTTCCTTAAGGTAGGACGTGAACATATCCGGAAACAACGTAAGGACGTCAAACCTCATTCAAATCCAGCAACCCTTCCACCGGCGAGACAATCATTCTTCCATTTTTTAGATCAATATGGTTGACCACCTCGTGAGCGGCCGGCAGAAAAATCTCCCGCTCTCCGTTTTTTACGACATATATTTCATTGCTCCCCGCAGGGATAATCTGTGAAACCACACCCAGAAAATCACCATCATCTAAAAAAACTTTAAGGCCCAGCAATTCGAACCAGAAATATTCACCCTCTTCTCGATCAAGGATGTTTTTGCTGATATAGATATCCGCGCCCTTTAAGGCCTCTGCCTGGCCCACATCTGTCAACCCAGCCAGTTTTACCAGAAAAATATTCTTGTGAGGCCTCGCTGAAATCACTTTTGTATGATGGTTTTCTCCATTTTCAAGTTTAAGGAAAACTGTCTCTGCATTCAATAGTGAGGCCACCGAATGTGAGAAAGCACTTATTCGCAGGAGGCCCTCCAGCCCGTGCGGGCGAAGGACCCTCCCAAAAAGGATTACATTATCAGGCAAGCCTGAGTTCAAAGCTATTCGATAATCTCCAACACGGAACGTTTGTTAATTTTCGTGGAGGCTGCGCTGAGAATTGTTCTCATGGCCCGTGCGGTGCGGCCCTGTTTTCCAATGACTTTGCCCAGATCTTCTTTGGCGACTTTAAGTTCAAGAACCGATGTCTGTTCCCCTTCAATTTCTGTGACGACCACATCTTCCGGCTTATCAACCAGCGCTTTCGCAATGTATGAAACTAGCTCTTTCATCTCGGTTCACCTCCCATTGGAATACACAGAAATGTCGCTTTCAGGTTGCTGCGGAATGGGATTTCATTGTTTCTTCCCGTTTCACCAAAGCGCTGACTGCCTCTGAAAGTTTGGCACCTTTTTCAACCCAGTACTGAAGTTTGTCTTCGTGGATTTTCACAACCGCGGGTTCTTTCATAGGATCGTAATATCCCAGTATTTCCAGAAACCTGCCATCCCTGGGCGACGCTGAATCAGCTGCCACCAACCGATAAAACGGCTTCTTCTTTGCTCCCATCCTTGTCAATCGAATTCTAACGGCCATTTTCCTCTACCACCCCCTTAAATGTTTCAACATTATGAATACACCCTCTTCTTATCCAAAGAGAGACGACATGTTCAGCCCGCCTTTCTTTGTAAATTGCTCCATCATCTTTTTGGTTTGTACAAAATTTTTCAACAAACGGTTCACGTCCTGTACCGTTGTGCCACTGCCCATTGCAATGCGGCGTCTTCTGCTACCGTTGATAATCTTGAACCTGCGTCGCTCTTCGCGGGTCATGGAATTAATAATGGCCTCGACTTTGACCAGTTCTTTTTCATCAGGTTTGATTTTCTTCAACTGTTTCAGCTTACCCATACCGGGAAGCATCCCAAGGATATCTTCCAGTGACCCCAGTTTTTTCATCTGCTTTAACTGCGTTCTAAAGTCTTCCAGATCAAACTCACTCTTTTTGAGCTTTTTCTCCAGTTTTTTAGCCTCTTTTTCATCAAACTGGGCTTCCGCTCTCTCAATGAGGGAAAGGACATCACCCATACCAAGGATCTGAGAGGCCATCCTGTCGGGATGAAAAAGCTCAAGGGCACTGATTTTTTCCCCAACGCCGACAAATTTAATGGGCTTCCCCGTGACTGCCTTGATGGATAAAGCCGCGCCGCCCCTGGCGTCACCCTCCATTTTGGACAAAATCACACCGGTGATATCAAGGGTCTCGTCAAAACTTTTTGCCACATTGACCGCATCCTGACCGGTCATGGCATCCGCCACCAAAAGAATTTCGGTGGGATTGATCTTTTCCTTGATGACCACCAACTCATCCATCAGGGCTTCATCCACATGAAGCCGCCCCGCGGTATCAAAAATCACGATATCGGCACCCTGTGCGGCGGCTCCGGCCATTGCATCCAAGCAGATCACATCGGGTGTCTGACCCTTTTGTGTCGGATAAACCGGGACATCAATCTGAAGTCCCAGCTTTGTTAGCTGGTCCACGGCAGCAGGCCGGTAGACATCCGCGGGGACCAGCAATGGTTGCCTTCCCCGTTTCCGCAGGTGTGCTGCCAGCTTTGCGGCAGTGGTGGTTTTACCGGAACCCTGAAGGCCCACCAGCATCAATGAATGTGGCGTTTCGCCGGCCAGTTCAAGGCCCGAATGGGACTCACCCATCAGGCGGGCCAGTTCATCATTAACGATTTTGATGATCTGCTGGCCGGGTGTCAAACTATCCAGCACATCTTGTCCGAGCGCACGCCCTCGAATGTCTTCGATCAATTTCTTAACGACTTTGTAGTTGACATCCGCTTCCAGAAGCGCTAGACGCACTTCTTTCAAGGCATCCTGAATATTGGCTTCTGTAAGCCTGCCCCGCCCTTTCAGTTTTTTGAAAACACGGTTGAGTTTTTCAGACAAGCTGTCAAACATGTCGCATAGGCCCTCGCATTTTGTAAACAATCAGGATTACTTTATAATATCACGGATGTCAATAAAAAACAGAATTTATTCAAAAGAACGTTAAACCATTTTGCGGTTGCCAATCCAATGCATACCCTCTAATATTGTGTCGTTTCAACCAGCATACATGGATCCATCGAAAATGTCATATCATTTTGATGAGGGCCCCACTGAAATTGAATGAACAACATGGCAGAAAAAAAGCATAGTGACGGGATTATTCAACCAAGACGGGGCAAGGGCGATCCCCGACTGGCACCCGATGTTCTCATGGTGATGATCCCCGGGGAACTCCAGTATCTTGCCCAAAAATCAGGGGCTATCAAAACCGTGTTCAGCAATATGCGCATTTATGATTTGTATCGGACCCAAGGAGAAAAAAAAGCGTCCGTCACACTGGCAGGTCCTTTCATAGGCGCCCCTCTTGCGGTCATGGGGATGGAAAAACTGGTTGCCATGGGCGCAGAGAGATTTCTGGTGTTGGGCTGGTGCGGTTCAATTCAGCCTTTTCTTGAAATCGGTGACCTGGTGATTCCCACCCATGCCGTATCCGAGGAAGGGACTTCACAGCATTATCCAACTGCTTCAAATAATCCTGCAGCGGATGCAGCCCTTATTCGAATCCTGGAAACCAGCCTGGAAGAAAGAAAGACCCCCTTTACAAAAGGGCCGATTTGGACTACGGATGCCATATATCGCGAAACACCGGAAAAGGTAAAAGCTTATCAGCAGCAAAATATCCTGGCGGTGGAAATGGAGATCTCCGCCCTGCTGGCAGTCAGCTCTTTTCGCGCTGTTCCGATGGCGGCGCTGCTGGTGGTCTCAGACGAACTCTCCTCCTTGAAATGGCGGCCCGGGTTTTCCGACGGTCGGCTGAAAAAAATGAGCCGTGCCGCGGCTGAGACCCTGCTGGAAGTCCATCAATATCTGGGACAGGCTGAAATTGATTCGGAGCAACCATCAAATGAACCTGGATAACGGCATTTTGGCCATAGATGTGGGAAGCGGCACCCAGGATATCCTGGTATGGCGTGCGAACCAGCGGGTTGAAAACTGTCCTAAATTGATTCTTCCCTCACCCACCACCATTATTTCAAGGCAGATCAGGGCAGCCACAAAAAGGGGACATCATCTTTTTCTGGCTGGCCACACCATGGGCGGCGGTGCCTCCACGAAGGCGGTTCGAGAACACATTTCGGCCGGGTTGAAGGTTTTTGCCCTAAAGCAACCGGCCCTCACCTTCCACGACCGAGTGGACAAGGTTGCTGCCATGGGAATCGAAATTGTGGACCGAAACCCGTCCGTTGAACCCCTGACCCGCCTGGAAATGGGCGATTTGAACCTGCCGGCCATCGCTCGGGTGCTGGCGCTTTTCCAAGAGCCCATGCCTGAAACAGTTGCCGTGGCCGTCCAGGACCATGGATTTTCGCCGAATATGAGCAATCGGGTATTCAGGTTCGAGCAATGGAAAAATCTCCTTGAATCGGGTAAGCGCCTGTCATCCCTCATCTATGAAGAACCGCCTGACTACCTGACACGGATGAAAGCAGTCAGTGATATAAACCCGGGGACCCTTTTGATGGATACCGGGGCATCGGCCATTGTCGGTGCGCTTTTGGATCCCTGGGTCGCAGAAAAATCCCGGGAAGGCATCACGCTCATCAACATCGGGAACGAACATATTCTGGCTGCCCTGGTGAAAGGGGAAAGGGTATGGGGCATTTATGAACACCATACCTCCCTGATGACGCCCGAAAAACTGGCACTGCACCTGGAACGTTTTCGGATCGAGGATCTGACAAACCAGGAAATACTGGATGAAATGGGTCACGGCTGCCACATACTTCCCGGCGCCGCAAAACAGCGCCCGTTCAGCCACGTGGCCATTACCGGCCCCAACCGAGAAAATTTTGCAAGCCTGGGAGGGCACATGGCTGCTCCCTTTGGAGATATGATGCTCACCGGCTGTTTTGGCCTGGTGAAAGCCGTTCGTGAAAAAGCGGACCACTCGTAATGGAAAAAGTCAGACAAGAAATTGACGAACTGAAAGAAAAGATCGAATATCACAACCATCGATATTACGTTCTGGACGATCCGGAAATTCCGGATGCCGACTATGACAGGCTGTTTCAACGGTTGCTTGAACTGGAAACGCGGCATCCTGAGTTGGGTTCATCTGACTCCCCCACCCGGAAAGTGGGGGGCGAAACCAAGACTGGTTTTTCCCAGGTCATTCACCGTTCTCCCATGCTCAGTCTGGAGAACTGTTTCGACCCCCAGCAAATCCTTGATTTTGACAAACGCGTCAGAAAGTTTCTGGGAGATGATGCACAGGTCCATTATACGGTCGAGCCCAAAATTGACGGGCTCGCAGTGGAACTGGTTTATGAAGAAGGCAGGCTGAGTGTGGCATCTACCCGCGGGGACGGTCGCGTTGGGGAAGATGTGACAAGAAACATCAAAACCATTCTGAACGTGCCGTTAAAGCTGGTCACCCGAAAACAGTCTTTACCGATTCCGGATCTTCTGGAAGTACGGGGCGAGGTATACATGGATGTGGCGGCCTTTGAAAAGCTCAATCGAAGCAGGGCTGCCCGAAACGAAACACTCTTCGCCAATCCTCGCAATGCCGCGGCAGGCTCCCTCAGACAACTGGATTCCCGAATTACCGCCAGAAGACCCATGGACATGTTCTGTTATGGCGTCGGAAATGCGGAAAACCTTTCTTTCAGGACCCACTGGGACGTCATGATGGCACTGCAGCACTGGGGACTCCGCGTTAACCGGCCCCACATCACAATTTGTAACACACCGGATGAAGTGGTGGCCGGTTGCCGACAGATTGAAGAGACCCGCCGTCAGTTCCCTTATGAGATCGACGGGGCCGTCATTAAGGTGAACCGCCTGGATCTCCAGTTCCGGCTGGGCATGAAATCGCGAAGCCCCAGATGGGCCATGGCCTATAAATTCGCCCCCAGCCAGGAGATGACAACGGTGCTGGGCATCCATGTCCAGGTAGGGCGAACCGGTGCCCTGACACCGGTTGCCCAACTGGCGCCGGTGGAACTGGGTGGGGTCCTTGTCAGCCGGGCAACCCTTCACAATCAAGAGGAAATTGACCGAAAGGACATCCGGGAAGGAGACCAGGTCATCGTTCAGCGGGCAGGCGATGTGATTCCCGAGGTGGTGAAAACCGTTTTCTCAAAACGGACCGGAAACGAAAAGAAGTTCGTCATGCCCCAGGCCTGCCCTGCCTGCGGCACCGCAATTGAAAAAAAACCGGGGGAAGTCGTTGCCAGATGCCCTAATGTAAGTTGCCCGGCCCAGATCAGAGGATCGATCCGGCACTTTGTTTCAAAGGGAGGAATGAATATCGACGGCCTGGGCGAAAAACTGGTTTTTAAGCTCATGGATAACGGGCTTGTCAAAGACGAATCGGACCTGTATGAACTGACGAGAACGGACCTCCTGAGTCTTGATAACATAAAGGAGAAATCAGCCGCCAATCTGCTGGGTGCCATTGAAAAGAGCAAAGCGCCCAGTTTGGGAAGGTTTATCTACGCCCTGGGCATCCGGCACGTGGGCGAATTTACAGCCGCCCTTCTGTCGGAACAGTTCGGAAGCATTGACGCGCTCTCAAACGCCAGCCTGGAAGTCCTGTCCGCCATCGATGGCGTCGGGCCCCAAATCGCCGAAAGTGTGTTTAACTATTTTGCGGACCCACAGAACAGGGCGCTCCTTGAAAGGCTGTTCAAAGCCGGCGTAATACCTGTCTCAACGCGTCTGAAACAGGCAGATACCCCGGTGGCCGGAAAAGCATTTGTTTTAACCGGAACCCTTTCATCCGTCAGACGTTCCGAAGCCAAAGAGATGATCACACAAAAAGGGGGTAAGGCCGGATCTTCCGTCAGCCGTAATACCGATTATCTGGTGGCCGGGGATGAACCCGGAAGCAAACTTCGAAAGGCCCGGGAACTGGGCGTTACCATTTTGAATGAAAAGCAGTTCCTGGACCTCCTGGGAGCATGACATGTCGGAAAATATCCGTAAACATCTGATTATCGAAGGGCGGGTTCAAGGCGTGTGGTTTCGGGAATCCACCCGTCGACAGGCGGTTTCCCTGGGGGTTTCCGGCTGGGTCAAGAATCGGCCTGAAGGCTCTGTTGAAGCGATGATGGAAGGCCCCGAAGATGCGGTTTTGCGGCTGATTGTCTGGTGCGGAAGAGGGCCTTCCGCCGCCAGGGTCACCCGCATCCACGAAACAGAAGAAGCATGGCGTGGGGAGTTTGACTCCTTCGACATTGCTTATTAGGAGCAGCAATTCTCATTTTGAAATGATTGACCTTTGTGGGAACGGCTGCCAGCCGCGAAAAATCGCGGCGAGACGCCGCTCTCACAGATTTTGCACCCAATCAGCGTTCATCATTAGAATTGTTGTATTAGGAGGTTTGAAGTTGCCGATGAAGCGTATCGCAGCCATTATATGTGTTTTTCTGCTATCCCTTATGGCGGTATCGGGATGCAGCACCACCAAAGATCTGACCAAAAAAGTCCTGCCCACTTCGGTGGCCAAGAAACTCATAACCAATGAGGCCGATCTCAAAAAACGCGTCATGACTTTTCCCTTCATCGATCAGGCAGGCGTCGGGCCTGAAATGACGAAGAAGTTGAGCCGTGAATTCTACGATCGTTTGAGATCATCCCCCAACCTGCTCCTCTATGATCCTCCGGACGGTGTTTTTTCAACCCAGGCCATGGAATCCCCCCAGTACGGTGTGGTGACCAGCAGCAAGCTTGTTGACATCGCCGAAGACATGGGCATGAACGCATTGATCATCGGGGTTCTGAACCCGGTGGAAATTGCGGTTCACAAGACCGGGATCTGGCCTTTTGACGATTGGAAGAAGCTCTATACGGTTTCCGCTGCGGTCAACGTGATTCATACGGCCAGCAAAACCCTCATATACACGGATGTTGCCACTAGAGAATATCATAAGAGCCTGCAGGAATCGGATCAACTGGATCAGGAAGCCTATATCAAAGAGATCACGCTTGAAGCCCTGCCGGATCTCATTAGCGATCTGGGATTGACCCTGGACTTTCTGGTCAGCGATGCGCCCTGGACGGGTAGAATCCTTGCGGTGGACGGTGACACCATTATGATTAACGCAGGCAAGGAGGTGGGCCTGCAAGACAATGCCGTTTTTAAAGTCTTTTCCCTGGGAGAATCCATCACCTCAGGCACCGGCAGAAAAATTCATCTTCTGGGAGAAACAATCGGGGAAATCAAAGTCACATCGGCCATGGAAAAACATTCTTTGGCTGAACCTCTAAATGGCGGACCGTTCAAAGCAAAACAGTTCATCCGTCTATCTAACTAGTTAACATCATGGATAAAATTGTCATAGAAGGCGGGCGGCCACTAAAAGGGGCCGTTCAAATCAGTGGCGCAAAAAACGCGGCACTGCCGACCATTGCAGCATGTTTGCTCACCGGAGGGCCCCACCATCTTCGTGGCATACCCCGCCTCAGAGATATTCGCACCATCCGATCCATTATGGAAAAGCTTGGGGTGCGTTTTGAAGACAGAGGGGATGTTCTCGAAGTCAATACCACACACCTGACGGACGACGAAGCCCCTTATGAACTGGTCAAAACCATGCGGGCATCCATCCTCCTGCTCGGTCCGCTGCTGGCCCGGCTGGGCAGGGCCAGAATATCCCTTCCCGGCGGATGCGCCATCGGAGCGAGACCCGTGAACCTGCACCTGAAGGCGCTGGCTGCCATGGGCGCGGATATACACATGGAACACGGCTACATTAACGCACACGCCAGAAAACTGAGAGGCGCGGACATTTTTTTTGACATTCGGACGGTCACGGGAACAGAAAACATTATGATGGCAGCCGTTACCGCCGAAGGAACCACGATCTTGCGTAACACGGCCAATGAACCGGAAATCAAAGATCTGGCGGAAATGCTTGGTGCCATGGGCGCAGACATCGAGGGCGCCGGTACCGACACCGTGGTGATTCACGGGGTGGATCATCTTGAACCCTGCGAGCACACCATCATTCCCGACAGAATTGAAGCGGGCACCTTTATGATCGCCGCGGCAATAACCCGTGGGAACATCCTGGTAGAAGGCTGCAGACCCGAGCATCTCACGGCACTCACGGAGAAACTGAGACAGGCCGGTGCGGTGATCACAAAAGAGAAGGCGACAATCCGCGTTCAAGGGCCTGATGCCATTGAAAGCGTCGACATCAAGACCATGCCCTTTCCAGGATTTGCCACGGACCTCCAGGCCCAGTTCATGGCCCTCATGACCGTTGCCAACGGATGGAGCATGTTCAGGGAAACGGTATTCGAAAACCGTTTCATCCATGTAAGTGAACTCAGGCGCCTCGGTGCCGATATCGAAATCAATGGAAACCAGGCCCTGGTAAAGGGCCGGGAAAGACTGCTTTCAGCACCTGTCATGGCAACGGATCTGAGAGCCAGCGCTTCCCTCATTCTGGCTGGACTGGTGGCCGAAGGTGGCGCCACGGAAGTACATCGTATCTACCACCTTGACAGGGGATACGAGGCCTTTGAAGAAAAGTTCAGGGGCCTGGGCGCCAATATTCGACGTGAAAAAGGACCGCCTGTTTAATCGCCCCCTCATCCCCTGCCTGATCTCATTCGCCGGGGGCATTCTTGTGGCGCACGCGCTTCTGCCTGTGGACCGGGCTGTCGGTTTACTCATACTGATCATCATTGCTTTGTGCCTGCCGGTTTCCTTTTTCTGCCGGCCTCGCCCACGAGCTTACCTCCTGCTGGCGGTTTTTTTCCTGACCGGAGCGCTACTGGCGCCGGATAGAAATTTGCCTTCCCGCTTGCAATCACTGGCCATGGCCCAACAGAAAGCCACCATCGAAGGGACTGTTCTGGAACCACCCACGCTGCCCGGCCCGGATATGGCCCGCGTGAAACTGCTGGCGCAGGGCCGTGTTTCGAAAAACACGATTTTCCCCCTTAATGAAAAGCTGCTGCTGTCCGTATACCGTAATGTAACCCCACTTCGGCCCGGTGAAAAAATCCGCTTTGCCGCACGCCTGCGTACCTTTAAAAATTTTCGAAATCCCGGCGGCTATGACTACGAAAAATCCATGGCATTACAGGGTATTACAATTGCCGCCGGCGTAAGTGACGGGCGAAGCATTGTTCCGATGGGGCATGGCAAACTCCCTTTTTTCAGAAGATGGATTGAAAAACTTCAGGCGCCGGTGAGAACATTTCTTGAAAATTTTCTCGGTGATCA